>JASGCH010000123.1 GCA_030054245.1 Gammaproteobacteria bacterium
CTATTAAATGGAATAGATTACTTTGAGACTTTTCAAGATGAAATCTGGGAAGATATATCATTAATAGTGTTTGTAAAATATGTAATAATAGAAAATTGCTATTTTCAATTTTTATTTGTAATGAACCTAGGTATTGTATATAATGGTATCCAGAGTTATATTCATCGCCTAAGTATTTTACCAATAAATGCTTGACTTCCAAGGATGGGTCGTGTCCTGCACTTTTCCCAGTGAGGATATATAGAATGGTCTCGTAGGTAGGTGGTGCTTTATCGGCTGTATTGGCTTCTTCATTAAATTTCGTTGACCATCGATATAATTCCTCTTTAATTGCTTCAAATTGTTCTTGGAATCTATGGTTGTTTGAGTTCTTGAAACCGTTTAGGAGGTTCGCCAGTGTCACATAAACTTTCTCCATTCGCCGGATATACCGTTTCTTTAAGATTATTGCATATTCTTCCTTCATACCTCATCCCCTATTTTAAAATCACCAATCCGCGTTGTGATAAACGGCTTGGACATCGTCGAGGTCTTCTAAAGCGTCTAATAATTTGCGTATCAGGGGAGTGTCTTCTTCTGACAGCTCTACGCTCACCGTAGGTCGATAAGTAATCTCTTTGAGAGCTGGTACCAGCCCTTGGGTTTTTACGGCTTGTAGCAAGCCCTCAAAATCAGCAGGGCGAATCAACATTTCGATGCTGTCGTCGGCGTTGTGAAGCACATCGTCTGCACCGGCACCTAACGCCAGTTCTAAAAGAGCGTCGTAGTCTGCTCCGGGAGCAAACATCAGCCACCCACAGTGGGTAAATTGGTAGGCTACACTGCCCTCACTGCCTAAATTTCCGCCGTTTTTGCTAAACGCATGGCGGACTTCAGCCACTGTGCGAATACGGTTGTCGGTTAAAGTATCCACCATCACCGCCGCACCGCCAACCCCATAACCTTCGTAACGCACGGCTTCATAGACCAGACCCTCTAAACTCCCCGTGGCTTTGTCGATGTTGCGTTTGATGGTGTCAGCTGGAATATTGGCGTCTCGAGCCTTGTCCACCGCCAAGCGCAGGTGCGGGTTGGTGTTCAGGTCGCCCCCAGAAGTACGGGCGGCTACGGTTATTTCTCGAATGATTTTGGTCCATACGCGCCCACGCTTTTCGTCTTGGCGTCCTTTACGGTGTTGAATGTTTGCCCATTTAGAGTGTCCGGCCATAGTTTTGATAAAATGAAAAGACTATTGTAGCAGGTATTGCCCGCTTCGTTGGTAAACGCGTAAAATTTGCCGTAGCTTGATCTTGGTGTCAGCTGGGTCGATGACTTCGTCAATTTCTAAAGACTCAGCCATGCTCAAAGCACTGCCTTTGGCTAAAATATCTTGTAAGTAGGCCGACGCCAATTTTTCTCGCTCCACAGAATGGGTGGTGGCTTCCAATTCCTTCTTGTAACCCAATTTTACCGCACCCTCAGGTCCCATGGCGCCAAACTCACCACTAGGCCAAGACATAATATACAGTGGCACGGTAAATCCTCCACCGGCCATGGCTTGGGCACCTAAGCCGTAGGCTTTACGAATAACCAAGGCAATCCAAGGGGTGGTAAGTTCAGCCGCGGCGCTAAACATGCTACCAGCCAAGCGCACTTGTCCTTGTTTTTCTACATCAGGACCCACCATAAACCCTGGTGTATCGATAAAAGACAAAACCGGCAAATCAAATTTTTTGGCGAGTCGTAAAAATTGGACAAATTTTTGGGCTCCTGTAGCGTCTATGGCGCCGGCTAAATGATGCACATTATTCGCCACTAAGGCACAGCTTACCCCAGCTAAGTTGACCAACGCGGTAATCATTCCCGGAGCATACTCAGCTTGTAATTCGATGACATTTTCAGCACCCAATACCTGATGAATGAGGTTGCGCATATCGTAAACGCGTTGTCGATTGGCTGGCAAAATGTGGCGTAAGTCTTCGGCAAAAAGCTCTGGCGTGGGTTTTTCAATAAAGGGCGAACTAGACCCTTGGCAAAGCTGAGGTAAAAGTTTTTTGACGAGTAAGACTGCTTGGGCCTCGTCTTTCACCACCCGATCAACCACCCCATTCCTAGTTTGTACTTCTACGGGACCAATTTGTTCAGGACGAAACACCCCCAACCCACCTCCTTCTATCATAGCTGGTCCCCCCATGCCAGAATAACTGTTTTGGCTAGCTACGATAATATCACATATACCCAACAAGGCGGCATTACCAGCAAAACAATAGCCATGCACCACCCCAATCAAGGGAACGCGTTGTGCCAACTTGGCAAAATTTTGAAAAGTCGTCACATTGAGTCCTGCCATGACTGGAGCATCGACATCCCCAGGTCGCCCTCCTCCTCCTTCAGCGAACAAGATCGTAGGCAAAGCCAAACGCAAAGCCAGATCCAACATTCTATCGACTTTTTGGTGATTACGCATACCTTGAGTACCCGCCAACACCGTATAATCATAAATCAACACCATACAAGCAATACCTTGAATTTCGGCTAAACCACAAACCATACCATCGGCTGGGGTGTTGGCAATAAGATCAGCATAAGTTCGGCGGCGTGTTTGGGCGGCGTAAGCCAGAGCACCGTATTCTATAAAAGTCCCTGCATCGCAAAGGTCCAATAAATTTTCGCGAGCCGTCCGTCCGCCTTTGGCATGGCGTTTGGCAACCGCTTGGGGGCGTTGGGCGTCGTCTAAAAATTGGATTCTAGCCACATATTTTTGCCAATCAACTGGCGGTGGTAACGCGGTTTGCGTGCTTATGTCCAGCTGGGTCGGCACAGCCAAGATGCGTACTTTTAACAAAGGACTACCCAGCAATACTTGGTCGCCCACCTTGAGCATAACCTGTAATATTTCGACTGCACTGGGTACATGAATAGCGTGTTGCATTTTCATGGCTTCGAGCACAAGCAAATCAGCGTTGGCCACCAACTGGTCACCAACCTGTATGTACAACGCCGCTATTTTTGCGTCCATTGGTGCTGTCACCACATAGTCTCCTTCAGAGGGCAAGGAAGGGTGTGTGGGGGGTGCCAGTGCAAACTCTGACCAATGCTGGGCCAAAAACTCGGTATCCACTTGCCAAAGCTCCAGTTTGGGGTGGGCTAAGACACGCGCCAAAGACTCGGCATTGTGAGTTAGCCCAAGAATGGCAACTTGTTGTAAGGCAAACCGTGCTTGGCGTAGGGTTGAGGCAAGGTCTTGACCCTGCACGATGAGTTTAGCCAAGAGGCTATCAAAGCTCGTACTATGGGTGTAAGCAGTGCTTAAAGCCGAATCCACGCGCATGCCACGACCGCTGGGCATCTGGCAATGGGTCACTTGGCCTGAATGGGGGACTACCCGTCCATCTTCTAACCAAGTTTCTGCTTGTAAGCGAATTTGCATAGCCTGCACGCTTGGGGTGGATGGAGAATAGTTGGGTAAGTCCGCCAATCGGCAACCTTGTGCCAATAAAATCTGCCACTCTACCAAGTCCACTCCCCACACTTCTTCGCTAATGGTATGCTCTACTTGCAAGCGGGGATTAATCTCCATAAAGTACCAAGCACTGTCGGAGACCAAAAATTCAAAAGTCGCCAATCCTCTCAAATTCAAAGCCTCTGCCATCTTTAAACTGGCGTCATAAATGTGCCGACGCACCGACTCTGGCAAGTGGGGTGCTGGAGAAATCTCTAAGATTTTTTGATAATTCCTTTGCAAACTACAGTCCCTTTCTCCTAAGGTTAAGTAGTCTTGGCCATCGCCTGCGATCTGTACTTCAATATGCCTGCTACTTGGCAAATAAACCTCAGCCAGTAGCTCCGCGGATTGGGTGGTGGCCAGTGCTTCCAAACGACAAAGCTCCCAAATGTTATCCAACTCAGCCAAATTGCTTACCCGACGAATGCCCCGACCACCCCCTCCAGCCAAGGCTTTTAGGAGGATGCCAGATTGGGGATAGCGTACCAACAAATCACCGGCTGAACTCAGCGTGCATGCGCCAACCTGCGTGGGTAAAATGGGTATTTGACAATGGTGAGCTAAAATTTTGGCTTTTTGTTTGTCGCCACAAATCGCCAGCGTTTCTGGCTTGGCACCAATAAATAAAACGCCATGGTCCAAGCACAACTGGCTCAATGCGGCGTTTTCGCTCAAAAAGCCATAGCCCGGATGAAGTGCCTTACAACCCAACAAAACCGCGGCAGACACCAACTGAGGTGCATCCAAATAAGCGGATGCCCCCTCCCCCACCAAAGCCAAAGTCTGGTCGGCGTAAGACAAATAGGTTTGTTGTGCATCCTCTTGGGTGTAAGGGAGCGCGCATGACCAGCCAATACGCTTCAAGGTCATCATGATACGCATGACGATTTCACCCCGGTTGGCAATAAATAAACGCATAGCTATAAATAGTTAAGACTGTTGCACCATCGCTGATGCCGCTCGGCGAGCGGTCAAAGCAAGGCTGCAAAGGTCTCGGAAATGGTACTAAAATCGGGTGTTAAGCTCTCGATACGGAGTGCTGGCGATCTGACTTATTATAAAGCTTTTCAGAGCACCCGTGCTTAAAATTCCAAGATTGAGACCTTTGCACCGACGGCTACGCCGCTCCGGCAAACTGTCAAAGTACAAGGCTAGAGCGTACGCCCCCAGCGGAATTTACTGGGGTGTTCATCCGCTGGTGGGCGCTCGTTGGTTTCGCATATACTCAATATGCGAAACCAACGAGCGAAAGCACAATGGATAGCGCAACGGACTGCCAAACCTACATAACGCAGTCATTTGGCAGTGTAGCCAGCTTTGCAAAGGTCTCAAGAAGGGATTCATCCAGAGGTGAAGCCATAAGGCAGTCTTATGGCAGTGTATTGGCTAAAACCGAGGGCTTCTTCCCTGAACGCATTTCTATAGCCTAATTTCATTTTGGCACAGTTTATTGAACACCCTCCTAAGTAAACTAAATCACCACAATATCTGTATAGTTTACTGAGTGGTTACCAAAAGTAGCACCATCTGTTATTGCGATGAGGTAGG
>JASGCH010000124.1 GCA_030054245.1 Gammaproteobacteria bacterium
AAAAAAGCCCAGATCCTTCGGTGATCAGTGGCGGTATTTTGGTGTTAAGTGCTCTGATTGGTCGGGAATTTTTGAATATGATTTTGGTTAAAAAAAAACCTGTCACCTGAAGATGTAAAAAAAAATTCAAGCCAAGCGTAAAACCACTTGGTTTGTTGTATGATATTCATAGGATGGTTGCATCATCGGCTGGTGCCGCTCGGTGAGCTGTCAAAGTATAAGGCTTGCGCGCACCACGCAACCAGCTTTATTTTCGAAGATGACCATGATAGGCGCTACCAGTCTTATATGGAGTATATGCGAGGATAGCTCTCGGAGGTTTAACCGCGGTGTACCAGCCAATGGTGCAATAGTCTTTTCATGGCTCTTAACTCTACATAAACTATGGAACTCACATTTACACAAGAAGAGGAATCTTTCCGCGATGAGGTGCGAACTTGGGTACAACAAAATTTACCCACCAGCATTGCATACAAAGTGCATAACGCTTTGACTTTGACACGCGATGATATGCAGTCTTGGGCAAAAATTTTAGGTAGCAAGGGCTGGTTGGGGTATGGTTGGCCTAAGGAATTTGGTGGACCAGGTTGGAACGCGGTACAAAGATATATCTTTGAAGAAGTTTGTGCCCAAGCGGGTTCCCCGCGCATCATCCCATTTGGTCCGGTGATGGTCGCCCCAGTAATCATGGCTTTTGGCAATCGAACCCAACAGCAAAAATTTTTGCCAGGAATCGCTTCGGGTGAAGTTTGGTGGAGCCAGGGTTACAGTGAACCAGGCTCAGGCTCCGATTTGGCGTCGGTCAAAACCAAAGCTGAACGCGTAGGCGACAAATACCTCGTCAACGGTCAAAAGACTTGGACGACTTTGGGGCAGTACGGAGATTGGATTTTTTGCTTGGTGCGTACCAGCAACGAAGGCAAACCTCAGACAGGTATTTCTTTTTTGTTGATCGACATGGCGAGCCCCGGTGTTACCGTGCGCCCCATTAAGTTGATTGATGGCGACTACGAAGTCAACGAAGTATTTTTTGACAATGTAGAAGTACCCGTTGAAAACTTAGTAGGTGAAGAAAACAAAGGCTGGACCTACGCTAAATTTTTATTGGCACACGAAAGAACGGGGATTGCCGATGTCAGTCGTACCAAGCGCGAGTTAGAGAGGCTTCGGCGCATTCTGTTGGCAGAAGGTTTATTGTCTGATAGCCGTTGGCGAGATGAATTTGTCAAGTTACACGCCGATGTCGTGGCTTTAGAAATGTTGGTTTTAAGGGTTTTAGCCGCTGAAAAATCAGGCAAACAACCTTTAGAAATTGCCGCCCTCCTAAAAATTAAAGGCAGTGAAATCCAACAAAAATATTCTGAACTGATGTATCTAGCCGGAGGACCTTATAGCATGGTTTTACAAAGAGAAGCTATGGAGGCAGGTTGGCAAGGATGGGTGGCTGGAGCAAATTACCACGCCCCCTTAGCTCCCACCTACTTAAATTTTAGAAAAACCACGATTTACGGTGGTTCCAATGAGGTGCAACGCAATATTGTTTCACAAACCGTTTTAAGCTAAAGGAAACCTATGGACTTTGAATTTTCAGAAGAACAATTACAGCTGGTTGATTCAGTGAATCGCTGGGTAGAAAAAACTTATACGCCACAAGTTAGAAAAACCATTTTAGAACAAGGTGGTTTTTCTAAAAATAGGTATCAACAGATGGCTGATTTGGGACTCACTGGCTTGCTTTTACCTGAATCAGTAGGTGGATTGGGTATGTCGAGCATTGAGGCTATGGTTGTGATGGAACAACTAGGACGCGGTCTGGTGTTAGAGCCTTTGGCGAGCTCTTGGTTGGTCGGTTGTTTATTAGAAAGATCCGCGGATCTATCGCATTGGGGTGAAAAACTAGCCAGCGGCCATGCCATCGGTGGTGTGGCTTTTCAAGAAACCCGGCATACTTTGTCGGCTTGCCAGACTCAAGCTAAATTGATCGACGGTCGCTATTATATCGAGGGTAAAAAATGTTTGGTAGAATCAGCTGAGCACGCGCATATTTTATTGGTGTCGGCTTTATTAGGTAGCGAAGTTCGGATCTTTGTCGTCGAAACTTCCCAAACGGGTTTAAATTTTAAACATTTTCAAACCATCGATGGTGGTCGGGCATCTGATGTCCACTTCTCCTCGGTTTTAGCTACGCCTTTGGCTATTTCAGCTGATTTTGCTTTTGATTTAGCACAGTCTTTGGCACTGGCTTGGTTGTGTGCACAAGCGGTTGGAATTTTAGACAAAATATTTCAAATTACGACCGAATACCTGAACACCAGAAAGCAGTTTGGCGTCAATCTCGCCAGTTTTCAGGCTTTGCGTCATCGCGTAGCCGATATGAAACTACAGCTCGAATTGGCGAGGTCGATGTCGTATTATGCCAGCCTGAGTTTATTGCCTTGGCGGACGCTGTCTGCGTCTGAACTTAAAAACCTCGGATTGGTCACTAGTCAGGCAAAATATCAATTGGGACAAGCCATGCGTTATATTGGTCAGCAATCCATACAAATGCACGGGGGCATAGGCATGACCGACGAATACATCTTGGGTCAATACTTTAAACGCATTACCCAAATGGAGATTTTGTGGGGAGATTCGTTTTATCATCTCGATAAGTTGTCAAGCCACTTAGAAGACTTGCACTATGTGGGATCCTAAGACTCTTTCATGATTCCGCCAGCCGATTATGTCGGGTTTCCTTCCCACTCATCGACGCATTATGAACTGTTTATACCATGTTGCCATTGAATTTTGACTTAGAATTAGTGGGAGAGCACGCGATTTTGACTCCCCTCAATCAGGGGCATTTGGCAGATTTACAAGAGGCCGTAAGCGATGGGCGTTTGTGGGAATTGTGGTACACCCTCATTCCACCACCTGAGAAAATGTCTGCAGAAATCGACCGGCGCTTACATTTACAAAAATCGGGTAGTATGCAAGCCTTTGCGGTATTATTACCGGGTTCACGCAAAGCTGTAGGGATGACCACTTATATGAACATCGACAGTGCCAACAAGCATGTTGAAATAGGTTCTACTTGGTATCGCCGTAGCGTCCAAAGGTCAGCACTGAATACCGAATGCAAGTGGTTGTTGTTGCGGCACGCATTCGAGGTTTATGGATGTATTGCGGTGGAATTTCGTACGCATCGATTTAATTCTGCCAGTCGTGCGGCTATCGAAAGATTGGGTGCACAACTAGATGGTATTTTACGCTCTCACCAAATTTCGCCCAACGGCAGTGTACGCGATACGGCGGTTTATAGCATCATCCGTAGCGAATGGCCAATGGTCAAAGCCCACTTAGAGTATCAGCTACAACGCTAGTTTAACGCTATATGTTTTTAGATTATTTTTATGCGCTCAAAAACGCCAAACTCCCGGTTTCTTTGAGCGAATATTTGACCTTATTGGAAGCCTTTGACCAACATTTGTTAGGTCCGGCAGATGGTTCTGAAGCCATTCAGAAATTCTATACTTTGAGTCGCACGATTTTAATCAAAGACGAAAAATATTTTGATAAATTTGATTTGGCTTTTTCTGAATATTTCCGTGGTATTGAGAGCGCTTTTAAGGAGATAGACATTCCCGAAGATTGGTTACGCAAAACCTTAGAAAAAGAATTATCTGCCGAAGAAAAATCCGCCATCCCTCGCTTGGAATGGGACGAATTGATGCGCAAGTTGGAAGAGCGCTTGGCTGAACAAAAGGAACGACACGCGGGAGGCAGTAAATGGATCGGTACCGGTGGCACTTCACCTTTTGGGCATGGTGGCTACAATCCACAAGGCATCCGCATAGGAGGGGCGAGTAAAAACAAAAGTGCCGTTAAAGTCTGGGACCAAAGGATTTACCAAGATTATGATGATCATCAAGAATTGGGCATTCGTAACTTAAAAGTTGCCTTAAGGCGTTTGCGTCGATTTGCCCGAGAAAGCGTACATTTAGAATTGGATTTGCCGGGAACTATTCACAAAACCGCGGCTAATGCGGGCTATTTGGACTTATCCATGATCCCTGAGCGCAACAACCATGTGAAAGTTCTCTTGTTGTTGGATGTGGGTGGAACCATGGACGAACATATTCAAAGAGTTGAGGAATTATTCAGCGCTACAAAAAGCGAATTTAAACACTTGGAATTTTATTATTTTCACAATTGTGTTTACGATTTTGTGTGGAAAAATAACCAGCGCAGGTTCTCAGAAAAGTTTTCCACTTATGATATCATTCGCAAATACAATCAAGATTATCGACTCATATTGGTAGGAGATGCCACCATGAGTCCTTACGAAATTTTACAACCTGGCGGCAGTGTTGAATACGACAACGCTGAACCGGGGGCTGTTTGGTTACAGCGGTTGGTCCAACGCTACTCGCATTATGTTTGGATCAACCCAGAACCTTCCGGGGTTTGGGAGTACCGTCAGAGCATCGCTTTGATCAAAAACCTCATGGCGGATCGAATGTTTCCTCTAACCATCCATGGCTTAGAAGGAGCTATGAATTTATTATCTAAATAAAAAAACGCGTTATGAACAAAAATTGTGTGGTATATTTTTCGGGTTACGGTCATACTGAACGCCTAGCTCAGTTGGTTGCTGAAGGCGCGCAAGCCCGTCTCATCGTCATTGACCAGCAAGGTGACATTAGTAAGGAAAATTGGGATGAACTCGCACAAGCTAAAAGCATTATCTTTGGTTCGCCTACTTATATGGGTTCAGTATCTTGGCAATTTAAAAAATTTGCCGACGCTACCTCCAAATGCTGGTACGCTAGGCTGTGGCAGAACAAAGTGGCCGGTGGCTTCACCATTTCAGCCAGTCCCAGTGGCGATAAATTTTCGACCATCCAATATATGATCACTTTAGCCATGCAAAACGGTATGATTTGGGTTGGACAATTGGCCTTACCTTCAGCCACTCTCAATCGTTTAGGCGGG
>JASGCH010000125.1 GCA_030054245.1 Gammaproteobacteria bacterium
GGTTTGGGCAACAATGGCAAAGCTGGTTGTTGGTAATAAACCACCAAACCAACCATTGCCAATGTGGTAAGGTAAGCTTAGTGAAGAATAACGAATTCTGGTTGGGAACAATTCTACCAACATGGCCGCAATAGGACCGTAAACCATGGTAACTAAGATGACTAAATAGGTCAATAACACTACCATCATCGTTTTGTTCATAGTGGGTTCATCAGCCTTGATGGTTAAATTGTTTTTCTTGGCGTCAGCTAAAACACTCTCTCTAAAGGTTTTGATTTCAGTGGCACTGTCTTTGTCAAAACCGTCGCCTTTATCGTTGATTTTACCCACGGGGGCGGTAAATTCAGAGGCTCCCATTTTGATGATGGCTTTGGTACCGGCCGGGGCGACTTCATTCTTATAGGGAATAAAGTTTTGTGCCAAAAGGCGTTTTGCGATGTCACAAGAACTTGTGAAATGAATTTCTCGTGCGACTGGATTGCCTTGGAACGAGCACTCCTTGGGATCCGCTATTACCGTTACAGCAGTAGTTTTTTGAGCCTGCACCAAAGCTGGATTGGCGTAATTCAAGAGCATAGGGAATACCGTGAAATAAGTGAGGGCTCCCAATAAACACCCGAGTAGAATGATAATTTTTCTGCCGATTTTGTCTGATAACCAACCAAAGACAATAAAAAAGGGTGTGCCTATGATTAAAGAGTATGCAATGAGTATATTGGCGGTATCACCAGCTACTTTGGCAATGGTGGTTAAAAAGAACAAGGCATAAAATTGTCCGGTGTACCAAATAACGGCTTGTCCAGCGGTTAAACCGAATAAAGCGAGGAGAACAATTTTTAGGTTTTTCCACTGTCCAAACGATTCCGAAAGAGGGGCTTTTGAAACTTTACCTGCGGCTTTTATTCTTTGGTAAGCGGGTGATTCATTAAGTCTCAACCGGATATAAACCATAAATACTAAGGGTATTACCGAGAATAAAAAGGGAATTCTCCAACCCCATTCGTCAAAATCTTTTGGATCCATAGCACCGCGTACCACCAGAATGACTATTAAGGATAAAAATAATCCTAAAGTGGCGGTGGTTTGAATCCAAGAAGTGTATAAACCTCTTTTATTGGCTGGTGCGTGTTCAGCAACATAAGTCGCCGCCCCACCATACTCGCCCCCTAATGCCAAGCCTTGACACAACCTCATGACCACCAAAAGTACTGGAGCAATGATGCCGGCACTGGCGTAGGAGGGTAATAAACCCACCACGATGGTAGATATTCCCATCAAAATCAGCGTCGCCAAAAAAGTAAATTTACGCCCGACTAAATCGCCCAATCTTCCAAAGAAAACGGCTCCCAATGGTCGAACTATAAAACCAGCGGCAAAAGCCAATAACGCAAAGATGTACCCTGAAGTCGGGTCTAGTCCTGAAAAAAACTGTTTGGCAATGACAGAGGCTAGGGCGCCATACAAATAAAAATCATACCATTCAAAAACAGTTCCAACAGACGAAGAAAAAATTACCATTCTATCGCTTGGCTTAATGCTTGGGTTTGGAGCAGACGAAATACTAGTCATATAGGATTAATCAAAAAATGAAGGATAACAAAGGTAACCAACGCCAACGCATTTAGGTCTAAATTAGGGTGCATGAACCGAGCACTAAAATAAGACTGTAAATACTTAATGGCGCATTTTAAGGCAAAATACCCCTAGATTTTAGGGGGGAAATTATTTTTTTTTAAAAGGGGTATTGGGTTGAGACGAAAAGCGGATATCCCCTTTGTTTACCGTCCGCTGGTTACTTTGCCATAAAAATGCGTCGGGTTAGCGTACAAGCATCGGATGTAAAACAGTAAATTACGCTGGTTGTGTTCGGCAAATTCCAAGCCTTTTGACTGGTCGTGGTACTTCTGATTGAATGATGGGGAGTGTAGCTCCCTATAATCCAGAAAAACTACCATATGGCGCGAAAGAAAAACACCGTGATCAGCGTAGGGATCAAAGCCGCCAGAGCTAAATAGAGTGGTGAAATAGTATGGTCTTTAAAGATATTTTTTAACAAGGATGCACCTATGGGGTTAGCCGCATTGGCTATGACAGTGAGCCCCCCACCGGTTAGGGCACCTTGTACCAAAGCCATTTTGATTGGGTCGCTTAACCCGGGTACCAAAGAACCTAAGTAGGTGATGATGGCATTGTCCACAAAAGCACTTAGTAAGGTGGATACGGTGTAAATGTAAGATATATCCAAATTGATTAACGCACTGCTAATCCACCATTGTTGAAAATTTCCTAAAGTAATTAAGCCACTTAAGAAATAGGCAACCAACAAGGCCTCGCGGTAGAAAATTTTTTTGTGGAACCGTTGGTAGGTAGTAGTTAGTCCGATGAATAATAAGAGTATCGACAAGAATATGGGAGGGTAGTGTGCACTGAATATGATGCCAATGAGAAAAATAAAATGGAGGGCTATAAAAGAAAATGGCATTTTCAAGTTGTGCGTTGGCTGGTGGTTATGGGTGCTGAGCTTAGGGAGTTGCCTAGCAAAATACCAACTCAGTAGCAAGGCGTTGACCAATACTGCAGGCACGGCTCTTTTACCAAACTCTACCAAGGTGAACCAGATATCCCAATTCCAAGTTGTGGCCACCATGAGTATAGGAGGAGCGGCGAACGGGGTTAGGCTTCCACCAATCGACACATTGACAAATAAGACACCCAATGTCAGATAGAGGAATTTTTCATTTTTTAGCTTTTGTAGATCCATTCTTAATAAAATCAGTGAGGCCAAAGTAATGGCGGCTGGTTCTGTGATGAAGGATCCCAATAAGGGAATAAAAAACAGCGCTAAAAAGAACTGCCCCACCTGTGTATGAGTCGGTAAAAGTTTGGCAAGAAAAAATACCGATTTTTCTACCGCATAGAGGATAGGATAACTGCTGGTTACCAGCATGATGGCAAAAACAAATAAGGGCTCGGTAAACTTTAAGCTTTCAATATACTGTAAGCTAGGACCGAGACCACTGATAAGTATCAAACCCAATACCAAGACTATGGACCAAAGTCCAAAGACGACTTCTAGTTCTCCGAGTAGATGGAACAAAGATTTGTGCTCGGGATAATAACGGGCTAAGTTATGGATGAATTTACTACTAAAGGTATGGATAAGTGCTAAAATAAAAATACCTAAGGCAAAAAATTGTGGGACAGTCTGTTGTAAAATTTCCATCGTAGTATGGGTGCCTGGATTGAATGTGGTTATAGAGGTAAGACTGTTGCACCATCGGGTTCACCGTCGTTTGACAGTGTAACTGCGGCACCAGCTGATGGTGCAATAGTCTTATTTGAGTAAATTTTGCTGGTTGCACGCAACTCAAGCCTTGTAATTGGCTAGATCGTCAGATCTTGTGTAAAGGTCTAATTATACTTTAGAATTTATGTTTTCTAATCCATTTCAAACTATCAGTATGCACAATACGCATAAATCTTGGTTGCCGGTAGATGGTCAGTCATACATTAAAGGCAAAACCGACCCACCCCTGATCCATTTAACGGTGGGGGGATTATTACAACAAGCGGCAGTCCGTTACCCTAAGCAATTGGCTTGTGTTTTTTCGGCAGAGGGGGTGCGTTGGAACTGGAGCGATTTTTATCAAAAAACTTTGGATTTGGCTGAATCCTTTCTGACTTTGGGTTTACGGCCTGGTGATAGAGTAGGTATTTGGGCACCTAACAGAAGCGAATGGCTGTTGACTTTATTTGCGACTTCACAGATCGGCTTGATTTTAGTGAATATTAACCCGGCTTATCGTTTGTCAGAACTGGAATACGCCTTGAACAAGGTGGAGGTCAAAGCCTTGGTACTAGCCGATAAATTTAAGTCTAGTGATTATTTGGAGATGGTGCAAACTTTAGCACCAGAGCTGGAAAGGGTTGACAATCCTCTGCAACCCTTAAACGCGTCTAGGCTTCCTCACTTAGCTTGGTTGATACAGATGAGCACTCATAAAGTCAAGGGAATGCTGAGGTTTCACGAATTAACTGATTTGCGATCAACGATTTGGCGTTCGGCCATTGCCGAATTGGCGGCTAAATGTAAGCCACAGGATGCAGTGAATATTCAATTTACGAGTGGTACTACCGGGCAACCCAAAGGAGCTACGCTGAGTCATTTTAATATAGTGAATAATGCTTGTAGCACGGCTCAAGTGATGGCTCTGACTTCGAAAGATAAGCTGTGTATTCCGGTGCCTATGTACCATTGTTTTGGTATGGTGTTAGGGGTCCTGGCGTGTGTATATTCAGGTGCTTGTATGGTTTTTCCAAGTGAAGGATTTGAGGCTACCAGCACCTTATCTGCTGTGGCTCAAGAACAGTGTACCGCTCTACATGGCGTACCAACGATGTTTATTGCTGAACTAGAACACCCTGAGTTTGAAAAATTTCAGCTTTCATCTTTGCGTACGGGCATCATGGCGGGCGCCCCGTGTCCCATTGAGGTGATGAAACAGGTTATGGAAAAAATGAATATGCGCGAAGTTACCATCGCCTATGGCATGACCGAAACCAGTCCAGTATCGTTTCAAACGGCGATAGATGACCCTATTGAGCAAAGAGTGGCTTCGGTAGGGCGGGTGTTCCCTCATTTAGAAGTCAAGGTGGTGGATGTCGAGGGAAATGTGGTACCTGTTGGCGAAAAGGGTGAACTATGCACAAAAGGCTACGCCGTCATGCTGGGTTATTGGAACGATGCCACTCGCACCGCAGAAGCCGTTGTAGATGGTTGGATGCACACTGGAGATTTGGCGGTTATTGATGAACAGGGGTATTGTAGCATTGTGGGTAGGGTTAAAGATATGATTATTCGTGGGGGAGAGAATGTTTATCCGCGTGAAGTGGAAGAGTTTTATTTTCGGCATCCAAAAATTGCTCAAGCCCAAGTTTTTGGCATACCGGATAAAAAATTCGGTGAGGAAGT
>JASGCH010000126.1 GCA_030054245.1 Gammaproteobacteria bacterium
TCTCTGGTTTCGCATATTGAGTATATGCGAAACCAGAGAGCGGAAGCACAATGGATAACGCAACGAACTGCCGAACATACATAACGCAGTAATTTGACAGTGTAACCGGTTGTGCTACAGTCTTTATCAGGGAAACTAAAGACATCAGGGAAAACAAAAACCATAGAGAACCCTCATTTTGAATTACTCCTGTAGCCATAAAATAGGTAGGATGGAAGTATCATTTTAGCTATGAATCTGTTGCACCATCGGCGGTGCCGCGGTTACACTGTCAAATTACTGCGTTATGTATGTTCGGCAGTTCGTTGCGTTATCCATTGCGCTTCCGCTCGTTGACATCTTCAGAAATGAAGTTGGTTGCGCTGTGCGCGGAAGCACAGTGATTATGACAGCTCACGGCGCAACGGCCTTTCTTTTACACCAAAAAAGTTTTTGACCTCAGCTTGATTCGAGAAACCGAGCTTTTGTTTATACTGTTATACTGACGAAAATATTCTGCTGTCAGGGTTAGGGTGTCTAGTCATAACTTTATCATTTGAACTTCGTTTGATTCCGATGTTCCATTTTGGCGGAGAGAGAGGGATTCGAACCCTCGATGTGTTTTGCAACACATGCCGGATTTCGAGTCCGGTGCATTCAACCATGCTCTGCCATCTCTCCAGTGATTTAGCTAGGGTATATTTTTTACCGCTGGGCGTGTGTTGGTAGATTGTAGCATAAAAAAACCGTGGCACGATTGGCAAGGACTGTCCAAAGTCGACAGACCAGCTACGCGACGGGTTTTACATTTTATGAGCGCTCAGCTGAGGAGTTTGGTTGCGGCTAACGCCATGATTTTACTTGAATTTACCACATCTTCTATATCCACATACTCATCAGGTTGATGGGCGAGCTCCAGTTTTCCAGGACCATACGCTATACAGTTTTTTAATTCTCCGCTTCTTAGGATATGCTTTTGATCGTAAGTACCGGGACTGGCAATGTATTGTGCGTCTTTGCCATAAATTTCTTGAATGGCTTGGGCAGTTGCTACCACCACGGGTTGTTGTTGGTCCGTATGAGTAGGCAAAAACTGCATAATGTCTTTTAAGCTGTATTGAAAGCCATGTCGGCAGTGTTTTAGGTTTTCTAAAATATCGACAATCTCTTGTTTGACTTCAGCTAGGGTTTCTTCGACAATAAACCTTCGATCGATGACTGCTTTACAGGTATGTGCCACAACTGGGGAGGGCAGGTCACCGACCGGATGTCCTTTGTCGTTGGTGCGATAACTTTGCTCGGTTTGCCCTCCATGAATCGAATTGATATTGAGGGTACTGGCTCTGGCACCCGGTGGTTCTACCGGGTGTTGGCTAATTCTCTGACGCAGTTTAGGATGCAGAACCTGTTCAATTTGCTGTAAAAATGCACTCATCTGCAGGATGGCACTGTCGCCTAAAAATGGCATCGATCCATGAGCTATGCGCCCGTGGGTTTCAACTTCGGCCCACCACACTCCACGATGTCCCAAACAAATTCGATCCACACCCAAGGGTTCTGGAATAATCACATAATCAACCTTGGGGGGTGAAAAATAGCCTTTGGAGACTAAATACGCTACGCCAGCGAATCCGCCCGATTCTTCATCCACCGTGCCGCTAATTTCCAACGCGCCCCGCCAGCCAACTCCTTCTTCTATTAAGCTTTCACAGGCAATAATGCTGGCGGCCAAGCCACCTTTCATATCACAACTGCCTCTGCCATAAATTTTTTCGGATTGCACCCATCCTGAAAATGGGGGTACTGTCCAACCCGTTCCAACCTCCACCACATCGATGTGGCTATTAAAGTGCATACATTTTCCGGGTTGGGCAGTTTCATAGCGAGCGACAACATTGATGCGCGGGTATTTATCGCTGTCGCCAGCCTCGTGTAAAGCTCTTACATACTCGATGTTGAAGCCTCGTTTGCGCAAGCGTTCGCCAATGAAGTGAGCGCATTCTGCGTAAGCTTCTCCCTGAGGGTTAATGGTTGGAATGCGAATGAGATCTTGGGTTAAAGCCACCAATTCGTCGCGTTTATGGTCGATTCTTTTGAGTAAAGAGGAGTAGTTCATAGTATCAGGGATGATGATTCGATCACAGATTTTTTTTTACACCCCTACATTATCCTACAAAAACCGGTGGTGAAAGACATTTTATGCTAAAAAATGGTGTATTGAGGTTTTTATTTGGTTAAAATTGTGTTACAATGCTAATACAACTGTTACAAGGAGTTTTATGACTTTAACTTTGAGCCAATCTCAGCTTATCAACGCGTTGGATAAGCTGGCTACCCACCTCAATGCCCAAGACCAAAAAACACTCAATACCCTCAAAAATGGGGTGAATAACGCTGGCAGGGTCAATGTTGCTGAAATCCATCAAGCGCTTTTTCCGTATGCGACGAGTTCTTCAGCCAGTGCCCAATTGAATCATTTTCTCAAATTGCTCAAATCGAAAGAGGAGAAAGCTGGTATTGTTTTAAATTATCATTTTGAGGGCTCGAAAAAGGCTGGTACGCACACAAGATTTTTGTATTTTAGCGTTCCCAGCCCAAGTTTAGAAGCGCGTACCGAAGTCTTGGACGCCACTAAAACCTTAGTTTCAGGCCAGTTGGCTAAACCCTATAACCCCAAGCCTCCGATGATACCTCCGATGATAGTGGTACTCTCCTTTACAGATACTGAGAAGAGTATCATAATGCAGGTTCTGGGCGATTCAATCAAAGAAACGAAATTTAAAAATCGCGTGGCATTCGAATACCCAGGGTTTTCCTACAGGGTGCTCTATGTATCGGCAGACGGCCAGGGGCAAGCTAATGCACAAGCGTGTGCCACTGATATTGTGGAATTTTTTGGCAAACAAGTTCATTACATCATCGTTTGCGGCATAGGTTTTGGCTGTAAAGAAGACGATGGTCAAGCTCTTGGTGATGTTGTGGTGTCGGACTATCTTTTTAATGGAGACGCCAAAAAAGACTATGGCAGTAGTGTCGAGTGGGTTGGTGCAAGTCCACCCGCATCTTCTGGGTTGCTGACGACTCTAAGAACCTTGAATACCCAGAAACAAGCCGACCTTCGAAGCAATGCGCTTTGGCCCAAACTGCATTTTGGCGGATTGTACTCAAGCAGTACCTTATTAAAATTTAAAGCCCAACGAAAGCGAGATAAGGTCATCAAGAATACCCAAAAGTCCGATATTATTGGCGGCGAAATGGAGGGTATGGGTGTTCACTTTGGCACCACCCAGGCAGGGCTAGGGCGAGCTGTTGGATGGTTGCTGGTCAAGGGGATTAGCGATTGGGGGTATAACAAAAAAGACGATCATCAACAGCAGGCTACACGCAATGCCGCAGAGGTGGTTAAAGCATTGTTAGCTAGTTTGCCTGCTCCGGAGAATCTAGCTACGAATGATTCGGCACCTTCTAACGACCAAGCCTCCCAGCTAAGCCAGCCACCAAGCAATAACCCATTGCTACAACCCAATATTGAGGTTACACCTCATTTTCAGCTAAACCAAGCTCAGCCTGTTGATTCAGGTCGAGGCGGGGCGTCCAATCCTACCTTAATCGCTTACGATGACATCATTGAATGGGTTGAGAATAAAGCCTTGGATGCGCCCCCCTTATACGCCCTGCTGGGGGAATATGGTATGGGCAAAACCACCACTTGTCAACGCATTACCCAGCACTACTTGGCTAAGCCAACAGAGGGTTTACGCCCGGTTTTGTATTTTGATCTACGAAAAGTAGAGCGCGTAGTCCAAGCCACTAAGGAAGCTCCCGGGTACATCCCGAGTTTGCAAGAAACCATAGAAGATTGTATCAAAAATGGCTATTACTCAGACGGTATCAGTGTACCGAGTTATACCTATATTTTGTCTTTGGTCGATCGTGGGGCTTTGGTGATTTGGGATGGCTTAGACGAAGTTCTTAGCCGGATAACTCCGTCACAAGGGCATATTTTTACCAGTCATCTTTTGAGTATTTATGCTCATTCGCTAGCTCGCACCGGCGCCAAACCGAAAGTTTTAATTTCTTGCCGCACCCAGTTTTTTCGTAGTATTAAAGAGCAAAACAACCATCTCACCGGGGAGCATAGAGGCGCCCACCACTTTAAGGAATTTCGAGCGGTAGAACTTTTGCCTTTTACCGAAGAGCAAATTCAAAACTATTTAGCCGATGCGGTAAAGAGTACTCCGGTTGACGAAATGTTACAGTTTTTAAAAACTGTCCATAACTTATCGGAATTAAGCCATAGACCGTTTACTTTGAAGTTGATCAGCCAATTTTTGCCACAAATGGTCGCCAAAAAGAATGCGGGAAAGTCAGTTACCGCGGCTTCTTTATACAGATTGGTAACGGAAGAATGGGTATTACGAGATATTGCCAAACAAAGTTTTAAACCTGAAGACAAGTTTCAACTGGTCAGAGCGTTGGCTGGCTATTATTGGCAACAAAATATTCGAGGGTTGGAGGCAAAGGCCTTGGAAGATTGGTTAGAGCGGTGGATCTTCCAACAACCTACATACACATATTTTCAAAAAAAAGAGCTTGATATTCTACAAGAAGACCTGCGCAATTCGACATTTTTTCGCCGGGCAGATGAAGGGCAAAAAAGCCGCTTTGAGTTTGCCCACACCTCTTTTTATGAATTTTTTTTAGCCGATTATTTGGCCCACGCCGTGCTACAAGCCAGTAAATTGGACCCCCCTGATCAAAAAAACGCCTATTTTCAATGGTGGCAAGGCACTATGCCCAGCGACGAAACCCTCCAGTTTTTGAACGATGTGTTGATCGAGCTCTCCTCTGAATACCCCCATCTAGCCCAAACTTTAACCCAAACTTTTGACCTGTGGAAAACCAACTACCTAGCTAACGCCAGTGAACTCTTG
>JASGCH010000127.1 GCA_030054245.1 Gammaproteobacteria bacterium
GCTTATTGGGTACACAATGCACACAGTTACTAAATATCTTCGTGCCTTTGGCATCGTCGGGGTTATAAGCCTTAGTGCGTTTGTTTCGTCAGCACGAGCTATCACCGTTTTTGCTTGCGAGCCAGAATGGGCGGCACTTACGCGCATACTCTTGCCGGAGGCGCGCATCCATGTCGCCACACACGCAGGGCAAGACCCTCACCACATTGAGGCTCGTCCAGCCTTGATCGCGCAGATGCGCTCAGCCGATTTAGCGGTCTGCACCGGCGCCGGGCTTGAAGTGGGCTGGCTTGCGACTTTAATCCAACGCTCTGGCAATGCACGAGTGAAGGAAGTCTTTTACGCGGCGGATTATGTAACTTTGATTGGCTCACAGCCCAATGCCATCGCCACGCCTTGGACGGGTGATATTCACGCAGAAGGCAATCCGCATCTACACATGGACCCGCGCAATTTACTACGGGTAGCCAGCGCACTCAGTAAACGCTTGGGCGAGCAATTACCGAGTGATAAAGCCGCTATTGCCACGCGCCAAGCGATGTTTGAAGCACGCTGGCGTATCTTGATCGAACGCTGGAAGGAGCGCGCCTTGCCACTTGCCAAACAGCAGGTGGTGGCACAGCATACGGCATTAAGTTATTTGTGGAATTGGTTGGACATGCAACAGATCGCCGATTTGGAGCCCAAGCCTGGTCTAGCACCTACACCGGTACACTTGCAAGGATTACTTGAAACTTTACGCCACAAGCCACTGCTCGCGGTGTTGATATCGAGTTACCAAGATGCGCGTCCTGCGCGTTGGTTGATCAAGCAATTAACTACCACAGGATCTATGCCCATCCCCCTCTTGGTGTTGCCCGCGACGGTGGCAGTGGATGCCGATGAGAAGGGACTCGTGCAGTGGTTCGATGGCATACTCAACGAATTGCTGGAAGCACTGAAATAACGCCATGGATGCAATGCTTTTCGATATTTGGTTTGCGTTGCCAGTAGCCGCAACCTTACTTGGTTTATTGGCGCTAGCCCCGTTAGGAGAGCAAGTCATCCACCGTGGAGTAGTCTTTATCGATCTGGCCGTGGCACAAGCCGCGGCCGCGGCGGCGTTGTGGGCGACAAGTTGGGTACCGCTTGCGGGTTGGTGGTTCACCCAAATAATTGCTTTGAGTGGCGCTTTGCTCAGCACAGGTTTTATTGCTTGGCTGGCAAAGCGCTGGCCTTTGCGACGCGAAGCCTTGATTGGCATACTCTATGTATGGGGAGCGAGCAGTGCCTTACTTGGCTCCCGTCAAGATTCCCAGAGTGGAGAACGCATGGCACAGCTCTTAGCCGCTGACATTCTATGGGTGGGCTGGCCGCAAGTGGCGACCATGGCGGCTTGTACCTTATTGGCGTGGTTGGCCGCTCCCAAGCTGGCACAAGACCGCGTGTTTTACCCGGTTTTTGCCATCGTTGTCAGTTTGGCAGTGCCTGTGCTCGGCCTGTATTTAGTGTTTGCCAGCCTGATTGCCCCAGCCGTATGGCGAAGCGCGGGGTACAGTCGCACCATAGCTTGGGGTGGTTCATGCTTGGCATGTACCTTGGGATTGGCCGCAAGCTGGCTGTTAGACGCTCCAAGTGGTGCTTGCCTAGCCTTTGCCTTGTCTGCTTACGGTATAGCTAGTGTGCTGTGGATTCCTAGGCAGAGCCCTGTTTGAATTGCCGGAATACCCATGTTACAACTGACCATCTCTAAGACCTTTGCACCATCGGCTGGTGCAACAACGGTTTGGGGTGGCTATTTGTTCTCAGGCATTGCTGAGGAATGGTGGCTTGTAATTAGCCACTCTGAACCATTCCAACGGTAGGTGTAGCTGTAGCGTCCGCTTATAGACACTCCTGTCTTGGCAAAGGTGAAGGTGTAAAGCCCCGCATCAACCGCAGTGTTACAACCAAGTTCAATAGTTCGTAAGTCAATCTTGCCGCTGGGGTGGTTCTCCAGAAAATGCTGGAAGTAATCGGCCTTTTCGGCTGGCGTGAGCCGTGGCTTGTTTGAAACAGTCGGCAGAAGGATTGACCGGTGCGCGTAGTTGGCAACTACTTGATGAGGATCACCTGTTTGCAACGACTGGTTCCAGCGGTCAAAAAGTGCCCCAATTTCCGCTTCAGAAACTTTCTTGCAACTCTCTGTACGCTCACCATCTTCCGTATGGGGTCGTGCGATTTGATTGGAGGCACAACCTGCCAAGGCTGTCATAATAACAAGTAAACTGAATGATTTCATATTAAAAAGACTGTTTAAGACTGTTGAGCAGTTCAGTTACATACCCAAGTAGTCTATAATATGGTTAATGGTTAATGGTTAATGGTTAACCATTAACCATTAATGGCTATATTTTAGTTCCGATCACTGCGCACTCAAGTAGTTTACAATATTTATATTTACTTGCCGAATCAAACCCTGGCTTACTGTTCCCATCCACTGCACATACTCAAGTAGTCTATCATTTAGAACTTACATAATGCACTGATAAGAATTGAATAAAAACTCGGTTTGGTTTGAAAAATAGTGATTTTAGTTTGATAATGAGGTATTCATGATGAAATTTTTTTAACGGTGGCATGGTTGATTCGTTCCGATGGTGCAACCGTCTTGATATAAGCTGATTCGGTAGTCATTTCAACGATGCGGCCGCACATAGCTTAGTACTTTTGTGACTAGGCGAACTTTGCCGATAGGCGAAATCTGCACTACTTGTGGCTTAAGTTGGTGGAGTACACCAGCATTTTTGAATAGATATTTTAGATCCCCCGACCTATTTCTAGCATCCACATTGGCTTCGTGAATTGGAGAAAAAGTTATTTGTGTGCTTATGCCTATTTTACACACACGGTACAGCTGTTTGGGTTCTTGGTCTTTTTGTAAAAATAGGAAATCCGAGATGCACAAACGCAAGATCAGGGGCTTACCGCTTAAACTTTGGTGTGGATCGCGCAATTTACTCAAATCGTAAAAGTGATTTTTGACAGCTTGATAAGCTTGGAAGGTCGTAATGACCTCACCTTTCCATTTGCCTTTTTCGTCTAAAATTATTTCTATGGCGTAATTGCTATTGGGGTCGTAACCTTTGTAAGGTTTGGGGCTCCCATCGCTCAAGACGCCGTGCCTATGAGTGCCTTTGTGGCTAGCCATGGCAATGATATTGTGGATTTTTCCTTCACTGCGGGTTTGTCCTTTATTTTTATCCCAATGCCAGCCCATGGTGGTAGCACCGTGATGAACTTCTGTTGGTGGTGGGCTAGGCAAGTGTTCAGCCGGCACCTGTAAGCTAATGGCGGTACTATGGTGCATAGCCCCAGCGTAATTATGGTCGGGTTTATGGCTGACAACTAAGTTGTCTATGGCTCGCTGGGCGTGCTCGGTTACTGACCAAGTGAGTTCCAATTTGTGCTCGAGGTGACCCGGATGGTAATGGTCTTTGCTACGCAAGTCGGCGTATTGTTGTAATAGCCTTTGATCCGTCAAAGCAACGATAATGGCGTCAACGGCGTGATGGCGGTGGTCGTTTTGGTTTTTTTCTTCACTGCCCGATAACAAGCGATTGAGTTGTAATTGATCTATTAACCGCGCCGTCATTTGCCCGGGTATCGAGCGCACTGGTGTTGGGCATATGAGTTGTACATATTGTTGGACCATTTTTGATAAATACCGCGTATCGTTGAGTGCTTTAGCTAAAAATGAGTCTCCCTTCAAAAATAATTCTAAACCATTTTCAAAAAATCGATCACTTTTGCTGATAGCACCCTGCTTTTTCTTTGTTCTAGTGGACGAGGTGATTGGCGTGTTTTGGTTGATATTCGAAATCATCTTTTTAGCTCGGTCCAGAATATCTTCCCATAACCAGCCTTCCTTGGCAAAATCGTTTTTGGCTTCGTAAGGAGTGCGGTTGCCTTTGATGCGGTTGGCTCGCACCATACTCACGGTTTTGTTGTTAAAACCATCATCTAAAGTCTGAGAGTAGGGGAGGATGTATTCAATTGCAACCTCTTGGGTAAAAAGATTGTCTAAGCTAATGAGTTGGCCGCTGTAAGGGCATTTTCGGTTGGCACCATCGGTTAGATTGAGTTCTTGCCACAGCTTGTATTTTAATAGATCACGACCTTTCACTTGTTCTTCAGAGGTTTGTAATAATTCGGCTAAGTCTTTTCTGATCTGACTATTTATTCTTTCATTCTCTTTGGTTTGTTTTTCATAACGCTCGCGCTCCTCCTTGGTTTGCTTGAGTTCTCTAGTTAATTCAATAATAACTTCGGTGGGATGTCCGTATTTTTTGATCAGTGCGTTAATGACTGTGCGTAATTGATTTAAGCCAATATGGACGGTAGGGTTGGCAATTTTACCGTAGCGTTTTTCGGACAGGTCTTTGGGATCTCCCGTGCCAAAAGCCACATATTCTTCTAAAGCTTCTCCGTAATAGGGCAATTCAGATAGAGTGGTAGTACCCATCATTTTACCGGTGGCCTCATCGACTCGATACAATGGTTTATTAAACTCAAAACCCGCTTTTTCAACCGCCTTATCGTAGGTCATGTGAAGCATAAAAGGCAATATTTTATAAATGGCCTGTTTAGATATGCGCCCGTGGCCATCGGTCAAAGACATATTGGCTATATGGGTTGCTTGGGATGAGCTTAAGGAGGGGTAATTTTGTAGCAACCAAGTGATCAAATCAGCTTCGGATTCAGTGGTTAAGATTTTTTCAACGATTTGGTCTTTTTGTTCTAAAGAAAAAGTGTCCCATTGTGCACCAAAGTAGTTGTCTTTTAACAAGATACTTTCTGTAATATTGCCATCTAACTTGTCTTTAGAGCGCTCCAAATTAAAAGTCATTTCCCCTTTACCCGTAATTTTGAT
>JASGCH010000128.1 GCA_030054245.1 Gammaproteobacteria bacterium
GTGTGAAGAAATGGGAGGGATTGACCTGATAGTTATTTACACTTTGCTGATAATCCTGTGCCAGCACCACCACCGATAATAGGCAGACCCATCTTAATTTTTTTTTGGAATAGGGTGAGTATTAGCGATCTTGACAAGCGGCTCATTTTTGATTGGGGTAAAATTTGTTTTGATTCTATCATATAATTTCTCCCAAATATAAAGGATAATCTGATTTTAAGTCGTTGCCGTTAGTCGTTGCCGCGGTCGGTATGACCCAGCACATTGAGCTTCAAGTATGTTGTATTCTATCCATAAAACCTATTTTGAAATTGACGGTCAAGGAGACGATGTTTTATGTATCCACGGGTTGGGTGGATCTACCAATACCTTTTCTTCTATGATGACTGCTTGGAAAAATAAACGCGTGATACGCGTTGAATTGCCGGGCAGTGCGCGCTCTGCTGGATCACATTTCCCCATCAATATCGATGGGTTTATTCAGTTTATTCAAGCGGTTTGTACCGAATACAAGGTTTATAAAGCCGACCTCGTGGGGCATTCCTTGGGCACCATCGTTGCTCAACATGTCGCCGTACAAATGCCTAAATTGGTGAAATCATTGACACTTTTAGGCCCCTTGATGACGCCTTCAGATACGGCAAAAAAAGCTTTGCAACTGCGTGCGGATAAATTAAATGCAGAAGGGGTAGTCGGGATGTATGAGGTGGCTGAAACTTTATTAAATTCGGCGATAGCTTCACATCACCGAGAAAATAAATCCTTGGTTTATAGTTATGTCAGAGAAAGTTTGATGCAACAACCTCCTTTAGCTTATGCTAAAACTTGTTTAGCCTTGGCTGCGGCTTCTCCCCCTGAGGTAGCTAAAATACCATGCCAGACAGTATTGGTGACGGGCGAAATGGATTTAGTCGCACCGCCACAGAGTGTTTACGCCATGGCACAGCGTTATACCAGTGCCAAAAACATTTATTGTCGGGTTGTTTCCAAATGTGCACATTGGACACCCATTGAAGCTCCGGAAGAGTGTGTACAAGCCCATCTAGAACTACTAAGGTAATTGAACCCACATGACCAGCACCTTATTTCGGAACGCAAAAATTTTTGACGGGACTGGAACTATGCCTTATATGGGCGAAGTTTTGGTAACTGGGAATGTTATTACTAAAGTTAACAAAGCTTCTCATGGTGGAAGTTTGCTGGCGGATTGTGTCATTGATGCTGGGGGAGCGTTTCTTATGCCGGGTATGGTGGAGGCTCATACCCATTTTTCTTGGAATGACCAACCCTCATTGCAAGCGATACAAAGAATGCCTCCTGAGGAGCATATTTTGTGGTGTGCCCAAGTAGCGGAATTGTATTTAACCATGGGGTGGACCAGTTGCGTTGGTGCCGCGGCGGCAAAACCGAGATTGGATGTAGTGATTCGCAATGCCATTTTGGATGGAACTATCGTAGGTCCAAGGTACCTAGCGGCTAGTCAAGAAATCACCGTTCCAGGAGGATTAGGGGATACCACGATGCCTCATTTACCACAACCTGAATTTGCGTTTGGTGCGGTGGTAAGCGGATGTGACGAGATGCGCCGTTGTGTGCGGATGTTTGTCAAGTATGGGGTTGACACTTTAAAAATCAATTTAAGTGGCGAATCAATTACTGGTATGCCCTCGGAAATGAGCCAATTTACCATTGACGAAATTAAAACCTGTGTAGAAGAGGCTAAATCTTGGAATAAACGAGTCGCCGCTCACGCCCGTAGCACTTGGTCCATCAAACAATGTGTGAAATTGGGTATTGAAGTGGTTTATCATGCCAGTTTTATGGATGAAGAATGCTTGGATTTGTTGGATGAAAATCAACATAAGCATTATATTGCGCCTGGGTTGGCTTGGTTAATTGGCACCGTTCATCACGCTAAAGAATACGGTCTAACTTCCGAAGTGGTCGAAAAAATGGGTTATCCGAGAGAGTTGGAAGCCGCCATCCAGAGTATGCAAAATTTAAGAAAAAGGGGAATAAAAATTTTGCCCGGTGGAGATTATGGGTTTGCTTGGACCCCCCATGGTAGCAACGCCAAAGATTTGGAATATTTTGTGAAATATGTCGGTATGACTCCTATGGAGGCTTTGTTGTCCGCCACTTCTTGGGGGGCTAAGATGATGAATTTTGGAAATAAATTGGGGTATATCCAAGAATCTTGCTTAGCTGATATTTTGCTGATAGATGGCGACCCTTTGGCAAATATTACTATTTTGCAAGATAAAAAGCGTATATTGGCGGTGATGAAGGACGGGAAGTTTTATCGTAAACCAGAATTTATGGATTCTCTTTCCTCATTAAGAAAGTAATATGGAAATTTCTGAGATACTCATCACCAATGTGCGTGTTATAGACGGTAGCGGAAAGTTGCCATTTGTCGGTTCAGTGCGTGTACAAGGGGACAGAATAGGCGACATACAAACGGGTTACACTCCGGTGCGATCTAACTCCGGCAATGCCAAAATCGTTGATGGCGGTGGGGCAACTCTGATGCCTGGTATGTGCGAGGCACATACGCACTTTTCTTGGAATAATGCGGCAAATTTGGCTGATTTACAAACTTTGCCGCTTGAAGAACATGTTTTGTGGTGTGCTAAAACCGCGAAACTCTATTTAGAATCTGGGTTTACATCGTGTGTTGGCGCCGCTTGTGCAAAACCACGCCTAGATGTGGTGATCCGTAACGCTATTGAGTCAGGCCAGATACCGGGACCCAGATACTTGGCGGCCAGCCAAGAAATAACGGTACCTGGTGGTTTGGGAGACGAAACCTTACCGCATCTTCCATTTCCAGAATTTAGTTTCGGAGTTAATGTAAATGGCACCGAAGATATGCGTACGGTAGTACGGCGATTTCTTAAGTATGGAGTTGATTTAATAAAACTCAATTTGTCAGGTGATAATTTTACGCCACAATCTCCCGTACATACCACTTGGATGACGGATGCTGAAGTTGCTGTGGCTGTGGCAGAAGCCAAAATGCGTCAAAAAAGAGTCGCCGTGCACGCGCGTTCAGCGGCTAGTGTAAAACAGGCTTTACGCCATGGAATAGAGCTTATTTTTCATGCCAGTTATACCGATTCCGAGGCGTTAGATCTTTTAGAAGAGGCAAAGGATAGGGTGTTTGTCGCCCCAGGCATTGGGATTATTTATGCCTTACTGAATGAAGCCGAAGCGTTTGGTATTACGCGTGCTGAGGCTACGGCTTTAGGGTACGCTGATGAATGGGAGAATGCGCTTATATCTTTGCGTGCTATGCACAAAAGAGGGATCAAGATTTTACCGGGTGGAGATTATGGATTTGCTTTTATTCCACATGGCAACAACGCACGCGATTTGGAATTTTTTGTGAAATATCTAGGTATGACCCCTACCGAAGCCATTCGCAGTTGCACTGAATATGGAGGGCAGGTTATGGGGCGTCCCCAAGAACTTGGACTGATTAAACCGGGGTATTGGGCAGATTTATTGTTGGTGGATGGCGACCCTCTTGCCAACTTAGGAATCTTGCATCAACCCAAACGAATTTTAGCGGTCATGAAAGCAGGGAAGTGGGCTAAACATTTCCCATTGCAAGGTGCTACTGGCAGACGCTTATGATGAGTTTATGGTACAAGATGGTGGTTTGGATGGGTTGTTTTGTCTTGGGCATCCTTTCGCTATGGGGTATTTTAGACAATCCAAAATTTTTTGTAGTCACTTTGTTAAATGGTCTGACCTTGGCTTCTCTATATTTTATTGTGGCCAGTGGATTTACCCTCATTTTTGGGCTCTTACGGAACATTAATTTAGCACATGGTACTTTTTACTTGATGGGTGGTTATATTGGGTATGTGGTGATGGACGCGACGCATTGGTGGCTTTTAAGTTTGGTGGTGAGCGTATGCGTGGTGGCTGGGTTAGGGTTGCTGTTGCAGGTTGGAATTTTGCGTTATATGCAAGGTGATGAAATGCGACAAACGCTGGTTACCATTGGCATTTCCGTCGTTATGGCGGATTTGTTTTTGTTGATTTTCACCGGAGCTACTTACCAAATAGAAAGTCCAGAATGGTTAACCGGGCCTTTACGCAATTTGCCCTTGATCAATAGTTACGCAAAATATAGATTGAGTTTAATTGGATTTGGATTGCTGATCGGTGTCTTTTTGTGGTTGTTGCTGAATAGGACCCGTTTAGGAACACTGATTCGTGCCGGCGTCGATGATAGAGTGATGTTGTCTGCGGTGGGTATCAATGTTAATTTATTATTTGCCCTCACTTTTATGCTAGGGGCTGGATTGGCTGGGATGGGTGGAGTTATCGGTGCGGTTGAATTGTCTATTTCACCTGGAGAGGATGCCCGCCTGCTCCTTGCCTCTTTAATTGTCGTTATCGTGGGTGGGTTGGGTAGCATTGTCGGTGCTGCTGTAGGTTCATTGATCTTAGCTATGGCCGAAACCTTTGGTTTGGCTTATGTTCCAACTTATAGTATCGTGTTTACTTTTTTGATGCTCATAGTGGTATTGGCTTTTAAGCCACATGGAATTTTTGGTCGGGAGGCGAGATGAATAAATGGAAAAATACGCTACAAACTCATAAAAATACAGGAGATGCAAGTCCCCGTTTGCCTCAGGGTCGTCCTAATTTGGTTAGCTCGGTGGCAGTAGGGAATAAGTGGCGTCAAGCACTCAACAAGCCTATTTATCATACTAAAAGTCTGGAAACCAAGGGGCAGGAGTCCACAAAGTTATCCCATTTCCTTAAAGCTCAAGGATTTTTTGTATGGATGATCATCATTCTCCTCTGTCTTCCCATTT
>JASGCH010000129.1 GCA_030054245.1 Gammaproteobacteria bacterium
GTTAAAGCATAGCTATACCAACTTTGCGCATCATGGCTTTGCAGACGGCTTAAATGCTCAAATTGCTCAAGAGCCTGATCGTATTTGCCTAATTCATAAAACAAGCAAGCTAAATCATTTAGGGCTATAGTAAATTTGGGATTTAGCTCTAAGGCCTTGGCAAATGAGCAGATGGCCTCTGGAAACCAAGTCTTCTGCTTTTCTATCACCCCTTTGTGATGATAATAATTCGGCTCATTGGGTGCTAGGCGTAGGAGTGTCATAATTTGGGTGTATGAGTCAGCCAAGTTATCCATTTGTAAATATACAATCGACAACAACTGCCGAGTAACTAGATGCTCAGGATGCTGTGCTAAAATTTGTAAATAGACCTCCTTGGCCTTATCCCATTGCTTTTGTGTATGAAATTGTTTGGCAATGGTTAATTTTTGTTCTATGCTCATGGGGTAATGTATAGTCCTGAGGTGAATCGCCTAACGCCTTAATTTGGCAGTGTGGACCGCTGTGAAATAAGGGTGTTGCGATCTTAACTTGCAGATGGGGCGTCTGGGTAAAAATAGGCTTCTAATTCGTGTTGTAAGTCACCCAATAATTCATAGACTGAGCGATTAGGGTGTAAGCGCCATAATCGGACATTTTGGTACCAGATCGAGGTGTTGCCTTGTCGAAGCCATCTCCAATCAACTTGTTGAGGCAAGAGAATCCAAGTAGTAAGTCCTAGGGCTCCACATAAATGAGCCACGCTGGTATCTACGGTAATGACCAAATCTAACTGGCTACATAGTTTAGCCGTTTCGTTAAAATTACACAAATAAGCACTAAAGTCCCTGATTTTTAAGGCGGTTATTTGCTGTATTTCATCAGTGGATAGATCTTTTTGTAAACTTATAAATTCAAAATTCTTTGACTCTTCTGTCAGGATAGGGAGGAAATCAGCTATCTTCAAACTCCTAAACTGATCCATAGGAAAATGTGGGTTTCCGCGCCAACACAAACCAATTCTGGGGCGTTCTTTTTTACCTAGCATAAGTGACCAATTTGCGTCTTCAGGCACTTTTAGGTATGAATGCGCATGAGAAATGGTTTGTGTTGTCAGCTTTAAAGCCAATGGTAAACTCAATAGGGGAGTGGCAAAATGAAATTGCTTTTGATGGAGTTCGGGTTGTTGCCAATCATAATTAAACAGGTGAATTTGTATAGATGGCGGAAAACTGTATCTTAACAGTTCGAATAAAGTTTCGGGCACGAATAAACTTACCTTGGCGCCCATTTTATCTAGGTCCAGAGCAAAACGAGAAAATTGAATAGTATCTCCTAGACCTTGCTCGGCATACAAAGCCAAGTTTTTACCGATTATAGCTTCTGTTCCTAACCATATCGGTAGATAAGGACAACGCATTTCTCGACTTTGTCGGTTTTCATACAACAGATACCCTAGGTCATAATTTCCATCTAACAACAACACCAGCCCCAAATTCATCATGGCCAATCGAATATCTGGGTCTAACTTTTGTCCGGGCAAAAGTTGATGGATATGATCCGACCATTGTCGTTGAACTTTCTCTAAAAGTTCTGGATTATGTAAAAGCTCCGGGAGTTTTAACTTGATAGCTAAAGCTTGTTTGTAGCAGTCAGTGGCCTCTGCCAAGCGCCCTAGTTTTTTTAACGCTTCGCCTTTACTCATATACCCACCTATATAATGGCTATCCACGGTTATGGACTGGTTAAAATCTGCCAAAGCTTTTTTGTTTTCCCGTAGCGCCGCATACACATTACCACGATTATTGTAAATTTCAGCAAATTGCCCATTGATGGCTATTGCCCGATTGTAATGCTCAAGTGCCTCAGCATAACGAGCGTTGTTTTTTAGGGCATAGCCATAATTTCGCAAAGCATCGAACGAATTAGGATAAAGGCGTAGATAGTGTTGAGCGGCAACCAAAGCTTGTTCGTATTGCTTAGTTTCGCTATAAGTGAGTGATAGATCAAATAGGCTTTGAGCGTGTTCAGGTTCAATCAAAAGGGCTTGTTGGAAGCAATGGATGGCCTCTGAATATTGCTGACAACTTTTATGGATGATGCCTTTATGGTGCCAGAAATTGGAGTGTTTGGGGTATTTAGCCAATAGCTCTTGAATATGTCGTAAACTCTCAGTGAACTGACCCACTTGCAACTCTAAATAGGAAATTAATTGTTTGGTAGGCAAATGATAAGGATCATTTTGGAGTATGTTCTGAAAAATTTGTCGAGCTTGAGGCCACTCTCGTTGTTGTAGATGGTTTTGGGCTATTCCCAAGAATTCTTGAATGTTAGGCATAGAGGTATAAATAATAAAGACTGTTGCTCAACCGACTGCGCTTCCAAGTTACTGCGTTATGTTCCACCGTTCGCTGGAAGCCTTGTATTTTGACAGCTCACGGTGCAACAGTCTTTCATTCTGCTCGAACAGCGTGTCAAGCTCTTTTTATGAGGGCAGGTTTACGGGCAGTAGATGGGTAAATACATCAGAGAGCACCGAGTCCCAGTCGCCCAATTTGGGTTGTCTGCATAATCGTACACTGGCATACCAAGGGCTATCAGTGCGTCCCAATAACCAACGCCAATCGGGGTTATAGGGCAATAAGATCGATGTGGGTTTACCTAAAGCCGCGCTCAAATGAGCGACACTGGTGTCTACTGAAATGATCAAATCCATGACCTCACACAGTGCCGCGGTATCCAAAAAATCAGACAGTTCTTGAGAAAAATCGACTATAGTAGAGGTTTTTAACACAGCCGCATCGGCCTCCAAATAAGTTTTTTGTAAAGACACCCATTGAATGTTATCGGATAAATAGGGTAATAAGGTGGCGAGTGGGATATTTCTCCACTCACTTCCAGAGTATGCACTATTGCCACTGAAGGCAAGACCCACTTTGGGTTTCCTCGACTCGCCTAGTCGCTGAGAAAAATACTCCCTTTTGAGAGGTGAACTACACAAATACGCCAAGCGACTAGGAATGGTCGCCAATTCAGTGCGCAACAGACCCGGTAAAGACAATAAAGCCACTGCGTAATCATAGGGATATTCTAATGCCGACACTGTGCCCCATTCATAGTCAAAGGGTAAGCATTGGCGCAAGTTGGGTAGGTTTTGGCATAAAGTAACCAAAGCAGGGGGTACCCATAAACTTACCTCGGCACCCAGTTCTGCCAATTTGGGAATATAACGACAAAATTGAATGGTATCTCCAAAACCTTGTTCAGCATAAACCAGAATCCTTTTGTTTTCTAGCGTAGCGTGACCATCCCAAGCTGGCAGTTTATCGCACATTTTGTTTTGACTGGCAACCCAACGGTACTCATAAAGAGGCCAAGCTTGGGCGTATTGCCCATCCAACAACAGCACCATAGATTGGTTAAATTTAGCAATGTCTGACTCTGGGTCGATACTTAGCGCTTGGTTAAAACATTCTATAGACGAGGACAATTGGTGCATGCGACACAAAGACAAACCTTTATTGATGTAAGCGTCTCTGTGTAGGGGAGAAAGTTTGAGCACTTCATCAAATTTTTCTATGGCTTGTAGATAGTGCCCTTGTCTCGATAGGACCATCCCATAATTTAAGATGGAGGGCGGGTGCTGGCGATCCAGCGCGATCGCCTTGGCAAAACAAGATAAAGCTTGATCCAGTTGGTTTAATTCCTTGTAGATTCCCCCCATATTGTTGTAAGCATGAAGCATTTTTGGGTCGAGTCTGAGGGCGAGGTCTAAGTCGTTGAGAGCCGCCGTATAATTTTTCATCAATCCATAGACATATGCCCTATTGCTATAGGCTTCAGCGAATGAGGGATTTACTTGAATGGCTTGCCCATACCATTCAAGCGCTTGGCTGAATTGTCCCCATTCTTTATAAACATATCCTATGTTGCGGTAAATTTCTGCCGGGTGGGCATTCACCTGTAGGGCCTTTTGAAAATAGTCTAGGGCTTTTTCGTATTCCTTTAAGTCCAAATAACTATTCCCTAAATCATTGAGTGCTAAAGTGTGGTTGGGTGCATACTGTAAGGCCAAGGTAAAGTTCTCTATGGCTTTGAGGGTGTCTTTATTCTGTTTGTAAATCACCCCGCGATGGTGATAAAAATTACCCTCTTGGGGAAATAACACGATCAGCTGGTTGATCCAAAGAAGTGCCTGAGCATAATTGCCAACCTGTAACTCTAGCTGTGCCATCAGTTGCATGACCACCGGGTGCTGGGGTTGTGATTGTAAAATTTTCTGATAAGCGGCGCGCGCCAAATCCCATTGTTGGGTTTGATGTAATTGATGCGCTAAAGTAAAATCATGGTTTAAATGGGGGGAGCTATTCATAAAAAATGCGTATCTATGGTCAGCTGTGTGTATTCAATAATCGGATAAATGCCTGTAACTCAGCGTGTACGGCGGGTAATACGGTATCCCAACTTTCTGATTTATTTTGGCGAAAAAGTTTGACGCTCTCATACCAAGGGGAGGTACGCGTGTGGAGTAACCAGCGCCAATCGGGTAAATTGGCCAATAAAATCCAAGTAGGTCGCCCCAAAGCCGCGCTCAAATGCGCCATGCTGGTGTCTACGGATATGACTAGATCCATTAAAGAACACAACCCCGCGGTTTCTCCAAAATCCAGAAAGGAATCGGTGTACTCACGGATAGAAGTTTTGGGCAAAAATTGTTTATCAACCTCACGGATTTCTTTTTGTAAACAGTAATAATCACAATCGGTGGGCAACCAAGGCCACAATTGTTCTAAACTGATGGTGCGTACTTTATCCAAAGCAGAATGGGGCTGCACACACCAAATCAAACCAAGGT
>JASGCH010000130.1 GCA_030054245.1 Gammaproteobacteria bacterium
CAAGCCCTTTATAATCGAGTCTTTGTTTAGTCAACGCCAACCTTTGGACGCTTTGATGATCATTTGGATTTTGGTAACCCTTGTATTTTTTTCAATTCCCAATTCTAAACTTATTGGCTATATATTGCCTGTGTTAGCTCCTCTGGCGTACTGTTTGGCACGCGTCATCATGACCCAACACGCCAAACACCCCACCCCCCAATTAGCCGGTCTGAATTTTATGGGACACCTGGTAGTGGGTATGGCATTGTGTTTAAGTCTGTGGGGATATAAATTTTTCGATCAATCCTCCGGATTAGAAAAAATAGCTCCCTTCATTTCATCTAACACTTCTGTTAGAACGCAAACCGTAGCCTTAGACAGTTATCCTTTTGATATGAAATTTATGCTCCAGCTAACTAACCCTATATGGGTAGTCTTAGATTGGGACAACCCCGACATACAAAAAAAAGATAATTGGCGTAAAGAGTTATCCGATGCCAAAAAATTTTCCCAAAAAATAGAGGTCTTGATAAACCCAGAAAACTTGAAACATCGAATTTGCCAAACCAAGGCTGATCAATGGCTATTTTGGGCACCCCATCAACAAGCAGTTTTTTCTTTACCCCCTCAAGCCAAAGTTCTTTTGACAACCCCTAAATATCAGCTATGGCAAGTCGAAGATGCGGTGCTCCGCACAGATTGCGAGCTTAGTTAGCGCGTAACACAACCTCGACAAGTCGCTCTCATTCAAGGCTAAAACCGCCTTTCTTTTATAGTTTATTAAAAAACCTCATGGTGCCCACACTGTCTCATTTATTGGAAAGCTGGCGTCCACCCAAAGCCGCCTTAGGCAAACGATTTCAAGTGCAATTTCCCCTACCCAGTGGCGATAGTGCTTGGCTAGGCTTATTCAGTAAAATAAACCAGCCCATGGTGATCATTACAGACAACGCACAAACTTGTCGACGCTTGGCAGAAGAAATTCCCCTCATGGTGGATGGTTTAAATGTGGTTTGTTTGCCTGACTGGGAGACCTTACCTTATGAAAGAATCTCCCCTCATCAAGATTTAATTGGTGAACGCGTGAGTACCCTATGGCAACTCATTCATCAGCAATTCGACCTACTGATATTACCCATCAACACCGCGCTACAAAGAATTACCCCCAGATCTTTTGTCGCATCTCACACTTTTATTTTTTCGCAAGGTAGTGCTTTACCCCCCCAAAAAATACAAGAACAACTTCATCTAGCGAGCTATCAACGCGTATCCCAAGTTTACCATCAAGGTGAGTTTGCCATGCGTGGCAGCTTAATCGATATTTTCCCGATGGGCAGTCACCAACCTATGCGTCTAGATTTTGACGACAATATTTTACAATCGATTAGTTATTTTGATATCAAAAGTCAAAGGAGAACCGAATCTTTATCCACGGTAAAACTTTTACCAGCTAAAGAATTTCCCATGGACCAAACAACCCGAGAATGGGTCAGTAGCCGTTGGGAAGCCATGTTTTCCACGCCCGCCCCACACTCTGTTTTGCTTAAATCTTTAGAGCAAGGCATTCCAATGGCTGGGAGCGAATACTATTTACCCCTATTTTTCTCTGAACTAGAACCTATATTTAGTTATCTGCCACCGGAAACTCCCATCATCTTATACCCGGCACTTGAAGATATGATAGCCGCATTCTGGCAAGATGTCGAACAAAGATACCAATTCACATGCGCCCTATACCCGGACCATCCTCCAGTACCACCAGAGCATTTGTTTCTAAGGCAGGAAAAATTCTTTCTGGAACTCAGAAAATTTCCCTGCATTTCCTTGCGTTCGGAAGGGGATAAAAGTGGCATTGCTAACTTACCCAGCAACACTCACCTAGGCAATGCCAGTACCTTACAGGAGACCTATTTGCGCTTGTTGCTAGGAACTCAAAGAAAAACAGTCTTTTTCCTCCATTCCTTAGGAAGAATGGAAGCTCTGCAAGCTAACTTACAAGGGTGGGGTTATAAAGCTACCCTCTGTAAAAGTTTAGAAGAATTTATCAACTCAGGGGCATCCGTTGGCATATTACCCGCTTATTTAACACAAGGATTTATTTGGCCATTGCTTGAATCGACCGTTGTTTGTGAAAAAGATTTGTGGCCACATAGCTCACGCCACAAAACCGATAAACCTTCTGGTGGAGCTGACGAAATCCAGCAAGTACTCCAAAGTTTAGTCGATCTTAAAATCGGAGCACCGATTGTCCATACTACTTATGGCGTTGGGCGTTACCAAGGTTTGGTACGCCTAGATTTTATCAAAAGTCCGGACAATGAATTTGTACATATACTGTACGCTAACAATTCATCGGTTTATATTCCTATTTATCAACTTCATTTGGTCCATAGATATACCGGAGCCGATCCCGATTTAGCACCTTTGCATGCTCTAGGTTCAGGGCAATGGGAAAAAGCCAAACGCAAAGCCACCGAACAAATATCAGATATCGCTTTGGACTTGTTAAATTCTCACGCGTTACGCGCGGCCAGTGTTGAACGCCAATTAGATTTTCCTTTGGCAGACTATCATAAATTTGCTCTATCTTTTGGTTACCATGAAACACCAGATCAAAAATTAGCCATCGACGCGGTTTTAAAAGATATGAATAGCCCTCATAAGATGGACAGATTAATTTGCGGGGATGTTGGTTTCGGCAAAACAGAAGTGGCTTTAAGAGCCATTTTCATCGCCATTAGCCGAGGAGATCAAGTGGCTTTTTTGGCTCCCACGACCTTATTGGTAGAACAACATTACCAAACCCTGTGCAATCGTTTTGCTAATTGGCCCATTACCATCGCTGAACTTAGTCGCTTCCAAAGTGCCAAAGAAACCAAAGATTGTTTAAACAAATTAGCCGATGGCAGAATCGATGTAGTCATTGGAACGCATAAACTTTTAGGTACCCAAGTTAAATTTAAAAATTTAGGTTTACTTATTATTGATGAAGAACAACGGTTTGGCGTTCGACAAAAAGAAACCATACAATCTATCCGACATTCTTTAGATGTCTTGACATTGACAGCAACACCTATCCCGCGCACTTTGGGTTTTGCTTTGGAGGGTGTACGGGCATTGAGCATTATTGCCACTCCGCCTAAAAAACGCTTGTCCATTAAAACCATCTTGACCCATGAAGGGAATGCAATCATCCGAGACGCCATTATTCGTGAGCTTAGACGGGGTGGTCAGTGCTTTTTTTTGCACAATGATGTCGCCTCTATGCCCGATAGATTGCGTTATCTGACGCGACTACTTCCAGAAGCTCGGATTGTCATGGCCCATGGTCAAATGCCAGAACACGAACTTGAAGTGGTCATGCGCGAATTTATACAACAAAAAAGTCAGGTTCTATTGTGCTCTACCATCATTGAAACGGGTATAGATATTCCCAATGCCAACACCATTATCATTTCAGGTGCTGATAAATTAGGGCTCTCTCAATTGCATCAAATTCGCGGTAGAGTTGGCAGAAGTCATCATCAAGCTTATGCCTATTTACTGGTAGCAGACATTGCCAATCTGAACAAAAAAGCCAAAGAACGATTAGAGGCCATCGTCTCTCTCGATGAATTGGGCTCAGGTTATTACTTAGCGGTACATGATTTAGAGATGCGTGGAATAGGTGAAATTCTTGGTGAAAATCAAACAGGCAATGTTGCTAGCATTGGGTTTAATTTATACCACCAGATGTTACAACAAGCTATTTCTGCGCACAAAAAAGGACTTAAACCCAACCTTATGCGTTCAGACCAGCCGGTGGGTACAGACATTAACTTGCATCTACCCGCATTTATCCCAGATACCTACTGCCCAGACATTCAACACCGATTGTCTTTGTATCAACGGTTTTCTCAATGCACCTCAAAGATCGAGCTAGAACAATTGGAAATAGAGCTTGTCGATCGTTTTGGCCAAATTCCTGAACCAACGCACCACCTCATCTTACAGCATAGTATGCGCATCGCTTGTCAGCGCTATGGTGTTCTCAAATTAGATGCCAATGCACAGCAAATGACCCTGACATTTACCGAAGACGCACCGATAGATGCGGATAAAGTATTGGTCCACCTAAAAAAAAATCCACACATTCGCTTTACTGGAAATAATCAATTGGTCTATCGTAAATCTCACCCAAAATTGGAACTAAGAATCGCTTTGGTAGAGGAATTACTTGAAAATTTACGCTTAGACCGCTAGATGATTTCTTTCGAATACAATCAAGCAGACCGTTGCCACGGTCTGTTCCTCTCTATTCAACCAACTCTACGATGGAATTGTTAACCGGTATTTGTTTACGAAATTTTACCCCGGGGCGTTATTTGCATGATTTTCGCGTCGTTGCTTTTGACATGGACTCAACCCTCATCAATATAGAATGTATTGATGAGCTAGCAAAAGTGCATGGTTGTGGTGAACAAGTCAGTCGCATTACAGAAGCCGCTATGCAAGGTCACATCAGCGACTATGCCTCTAGCCTTCGGCAACGCGTAGCCTGCTTGGCAGGCTTATCGGTATCCAGCCTGCAAGAAGTTTACGAAAATAAATTAAAGTTAAACCCTGGTGTGGCGGAATTTCTGGATATATGCCAATCACAGCGCTTGGTCACGATTTTGGTGAGTGGTGGATTTACCTATTTTACTGAACGCATACAACGCTTATTGGGCATTGACTATGTTCTTAGCAATGAACTAGAAATCATCGATGGAGCATTAACCGGACATTTGTTAAACCCATCGGTCTGTGATGGAGAAGCCAAAAAAAAAATGCTGATGGAGGTTTGCCACAAGCATCACATTTCTCT
>JASGCH010000002.1 GCA_030054245.1 Gammaproteobacteria bacterium
CCCACTCCAGTTTCCCATGTAAGAGCAGTCGATGTTTTATACTGCCAAGTGGCCCCAGGCTCCAACTTAGTAATCGCTATTTGTCCCCCAACTTCACTTAAAACCATACCTAAGGCTTGCGGCTTCCATGTATCCAACACAACGGATACTGGCATCGTAGTGACGAAACTTGCACCAAGCGGATCGTATTGACGAACTTGATAAAGATGACTGCCCTCTTCAGCGATAAATGTACTTCCTATACCTTTTTGCCAAACGGCCTGACCTTCTGCCAATCGATATTCCCATCCATAAGGACTATCGATACCAGCCACTGTAAGCGTTGGGTCTTTGGTCAAATAACTGTCTAAATTGGATTTTATTCCTCGATCAATACCAAATAAAGTAAAGGAAATAGGTGAACTATAAGCACTTGAATTCCCTGCTTGATCTAAAGTATAAGCTTCGTAGCTGTGGCTCCCAGCCAACCCATAAAATTGACCACCCCCGATCAACAATTGGGCTTCATTAAACGAATGCTGATTGTCAACCCGAAACACATAACGGATCGGACTTTCGCTGTACTGAGTAGCGTCTACTATAATCGGATGGGAAACCAGACCATCTATCGAAGAAGTTCCTGTGTTGATAAAAGTCAAAGATGGGGTCAAAGGTAAGGTAGTATCCAACACGACCGTCAAAGTGTTGGGAGCCGTTATCGTTGTACCAGCCGAACTTACTTGTCTAACTTCGTAAGTATGCGACCCGTCAGTAGCCACTATAGTGCTTCCGCTACCGGTGAGCCAGCCACCTGCAGAATCTACACGGTAACTCCAACCACTGTTAGTAACCTCTAAACCATGCACTTTAAGGGTCGAGTTATTGGTAAGGTTGGTCTGGTAACTTGAAGTAGGCGTAAAGCTTAGACCAAACAGCTCAACACTCACATTCGCACTCACTAGACTTTTATTCCCTGCCTCATCTATTTGGTAAGCATTGTATGTGTGACTACCTACTTGGGCTTGAAAACTTGAGTTACTTCCTAAAACAAAACTTCCCCCGTCTATCTGATAATACCACTTGGCATTTGATAGAATCCCACTGACCTCTAGCGTAGAACCAAAGATCAATCCGTTCGCTGGTATTTCAGAAAGCCCGCTAACCTGAAGCATTGGGCTGACTGGCTTTACGGTATCAATCGTAAATTGACCGACTACCAAAGAACTATTCCCTGCCAAATCAAATTGCCTCACTTGATAAGTATTAACACCCTCAACTCCTTCAAAAGTACTACCAGACCCTGTAACCCATGATCCACTATGGCTATATTCCCACCTACTACCACTTTGTAATCCCAACACTTCAATGGTCTTTTGGTTGGTAATTTGATCGATCGAACTAAGCCCAGAATCCGAAGCCAATCTGAGAGTAGGATTGGCAATAGAAGTAACTAACCCGATAATTTGTGAAGAAACTGGACCTGCATTGCCAGCCAAATCTAAGTAGCGAAACTGATAATTATGCAAGCCTTCTTGAGCCATTAAGGTACTGCCTACACCATCTCTCCAAAGACCATCTTGATCTAACTGATATTGCCAAGAATAGGCTCCGGAGGTACCTAACCCTACAGTAAGCGTTGGATTATTGGTAATTTTATCCACACTACTGGCACCCGTATCGATCAAACTCAGACTCGGTACTTGATCTATGGCTACCGAATCATAGACAATTTTAGTAGCTAATACTTGGGTAGGTAATGTAGCTCTTCGAACAGAGTAATTATGGGAACCTACTTGTGCCAGAAAAGTGGAGCCACTGCCCATTTGCCAAGTACCTAACCCATCGACTTCATACTCCCAAGCGGTAGACACTGTCATCCCCAAAACAGTTACGGTAGGGTTGTTGGTAACCGCATCACTGCCGCTGGCACCCGTATCGACTATGGCTATTCCCCATGAAGAAGTGGGTAAGCTAGCATCATAATTTACTACCAATTTTGAAGTAGCATTCCCCACATTTCCAGCGACATCTTTTTGCCGTGCATAATAAGAATGGCTACCTAATTTGGCTAAAAAAGTGGAGCCACTGCCTAAAACCCAATCGACATTATCGGAGCTATACTCCCATTGTGCCTGACCCTCAAGTCCACTCACCACTAAAGTTGGGTTTCCAGTATAATTGTCGGTTCTGTAATTTCCGGTGTCTTGCAAAAGGGCTATCGTTGGGGTGGCAGGTATCGATGAATCATAAGTTACTGTAAGTACTAGATCCCCTTGGGTAGTCATGCCTAACCCTGCATTGATCATTCTTACCGAATAAGTATGCAAGCCACTTTGAGCTTGAAATAAGGTTGTTGTCGCAGGGTTAAAGTTCGAAGACCAAGAATCGGTATCTATTTTATAGCTCCATGTCCAACCGCTTCCAGTCTCTAGTCCCAATACTTTAACATTTGGGTTAGCGGTTACGCCATCTACACTACTGACACCGGTATCATTGATATTGAGTCCCAACACATTGGCAGTAAATTTACTGCTCAGGGACCCCGTATTCCCGGCTTTGTCCACTTGATAGACATAATAATGATGACTTCCGGGTTGTGCTTGAAAGTTAGACCCCGAACCCAAGGTACCCACGCCAGTTGATTGATCGACAAGGAAATACCAATGGGCATTACCCTCTATACCACTCACACCAATCGTTGGATTTGCCGTTAATTGATCCAAAGAGGACGAACCCGTGTTACTCAAAAGACCCAGTACAGTAGCAACTGGGCTATTGGTATCCAAAGTCAAGGTCAAAGTTTCGACCATTTCAGTGTACAACCCGGCAAACCCTACCCTAATTTTATAAGTATGCTTACCATCCAATGCATTAAAAGTACTCCCAACCGAACTCTCCCATTTCCCATCTACGGAATAATCCCATGAATAGCCAGGTCCTAAATCCCGCAAATTCACATTGATAGTAGATTGATTCGTAATATAATCCGTCGTATCAGCACCAGAATCCGTATAAGTCAAACCCAAGCTATTCGCAGGCAATGTTGTATCGTATGTGATGGTTAGCTGATTACCTAAAATACTGGTGTTTCCAGCCGTATCCACTCCATAAGCCAGATAAACATGTCGTCCGACCTGTGCTTGAATAAATGAAGATCCCCCTACAGGGTTGGCAATAGGATTAGCGGGGCCACCATCTATCTTGTAAAAAAACTCCGCAATGTCACCACCCATAGCCTGGTCCACATATACTCGAATGTTAGGATTTCCGGTAATCGAGTCTCCACCATGATCACCAGAATCCACAAACAAGGACATGACCGGCGTGGCTGGTTGCACCGTGTCTAAAACGACGGTAAACTCCGGACTCAAATTGCTACTATTACCCGCTCTATCAACTTGATACACTTTATAAGTATGAGAGCCACTTAAAGCGTTAAAATGAATATTCTCCCCTCTTATATAATCTCCCAAATTATCCACCTGATAGTACCAGGCATTTTCAGTTTCTATACCAGAAACATTGATAGCACCTAACTGGGTTACACCGTCGCCAGAGAGCTTTCCAGTGTCTAGCCTTAGAGATAAAACGGGTTGCCTAGGTGCAGTGGTATCTAACGATACGGTCACAGCACTAGATAGCAAATTAATAGCGTTTTGCCTTACCTCATAAGAATGTAACCCCACCGAAGCTAAAAACTCTGACCCCGTGCCTGTGGTCCAAGAACCGGTACCATCCACCCGATACTCCCAATCGTTACCGCTTTGGATTCCTAAGACTGAAAGTGTGGGATTGGCAATGTGACCACCATTTTGTGCACGAACATCAATACCTAAAACGATCACATCGAGTGCACTCCCAACACTGCTGGTATTACCAGCACTGTCCACCGAAAACACTTTATACGAATGACTACCAGGTAGTGCATTAAAAAAACTTCCTGACTGAGAAAATATCGTATCTTTTCCATCTATATTCACACTCCAAGTAGCGTTATTGTCAATCTTGGTTACGGACACACGAGGGCTACCCGTTAAATTATCAGAACTACCATCCCCTGTATCAGAGACGAGTAGCAAATTGGGTATGGCTGGCGCACTCGTATCCAAATTGAAGGACATAGTCGTCGTCATCCCAACCTGGTTTTGATAAGTTTGCCTGACTAAATAAACAAGGCTACCTTCAGTATTCGCCAAAAAATGGCTACCAGTTCCCGTCATCCACGAACTGTCGGTATCTAATTTGTATTCCCAAGTAGCTCCCGAAATCAGCCCGCCTACCTGTATAGTCGAGTCATTGGTCTTCAAGTCTCCCTGAATACCCGTGTCATTAAACGACAATGAAAAAGGCGTAGTCGGTAACTTGGAATCCACATTCACCGTTAGTGAATTACTCAAAGAAGAAGAGTTTCCGGCTACATCCCATTGATATACTTGGTAAGTATGTTCACCACTTGTGGCAACAAAAGTGCTACCTACACCTAACGACCAAGTATTAGCCCCCACTTCCTTATAATACCAAGAGGTATTACTTTCTAACCCCGATACTTGGATCGTAGGATTACCCGTCATACGATCTAAGGCTTGCAAGCCAGTATCTGCCAATAATTGCAAACTAGGTGCCGCAACTTGCCTATCAATATTCAACGCTAAGGTGGAAACAGGAGAAACATTGCCAGCTTGATCAACTTGTCGTACATAAAAACTGTGACTCCCCTCTGACCCGACAAAAGTACTCCCAACACCATTTTGCCAAGCTCCGGTATCGTCCACTTTGTATTGCCAACTGCCAGACAATTTGGAAATCACTAAAGTTGGATTACGAGTGATGTAATCCACCGGATAGGGTAGCGTGCCATTGTTGCTACTTTCAGAATACGAAATAACCGGCGCCTCTGGATTTTCCTGTTGGAGTATAAAGGTTTTATACGAAACAGCACTCAAGGTACCGAGTCCACTCTGGTTAAAAACCATCTGCCTGACACTGTAATCGTGCTGTCCCGCCTGAGCTAAAAAAGTACTGCCAACACCCAAAATCCAGCTACCATCTGTATCTACTTGGTATTCCCATATAGCTCCATCCGCCAAGTTTTGGACCAAAATGGTTGGATTGTTGGTCGTTCTATCGGTGCTACTTACCCCTGAATCAACACTTAAAGACAAGCTTGGGGCATTGCTCAAGTCATAATTAAGCGTAAATGTATTAACATCACTTACATTTCCAGCACGGTCTATTTGTCTCAAAGAATAGGTCAGTGAACCGACTTGTGCTGTCAAGACGGCTTTATTCAAAACCTGCCAGCTTCCACTTCCGATTTGATATTCAACCCGAGAAAACTCTTCGACATCAGTCAGAGACAGCGTTGGTTGAAAAATATTGGTAGAACCACCCTTGGTAATTCCAGACAACCCAGGAGCCGCACTGGACTTTTGATCATCTAGGTTAACAAACAACGGAATACTGACTTCGCTCGTATTACCATAGCGATCCACTTGTTGAACTTGATAATAATTTGCACCACGACTAGCTAAAAAGTAAGTACCGTCTATATTAGTCCACTCTCCCCATTGCCCATCTGAAGATTTCATACGAGACTGCAAACTAGTTTCTGCATCTAACCCCGAAACTCTGATGGTTGGGTTATGGGTTAAAAAGTCTATAGAACTCGCTCCGGTATCAGACAGCAGTGTTAATCGCGGAGTGGAAAACTGATCTTGAAATAAAAAAAAGTTTACAAAAGAAGATACTGCAGAAGTGTTACCCGCCCCATCGACAGTCACTCCCTGAACTATAATATTGCCATTGGAACCCAACTGACTAACTTCTAAAGCGGTTAAACTTAGCGGTATGGTAGTATCTGCTCCTGGAAAACTTTTGACCAATCTATAGGCAGAAGGAGCATCAAGATTTATAAAAGATAAAGAAACCACCGTGTTGGCTGAGGCAGTAACACTGAGTACGCCAGCTTCAGCCTCTCTAAGGCTGACTCTACCACCGCTTCTAGCATTGGTTAAGGCTAGGGATGGAGCGTTGGGCGCTACCGTATCTATCACAAATTCAGGATAGGTTGATGCAACAGCGTTATTTCCAGAGCTATTACCCCTCTCATCCACAGCGTGCACCTGCAGGCGGATACTACCGTTGCCAAGCGTAGCAATTTCACTGGGTGTCAACGATACCACATCCTCTCCAATAGAAGTATAAGATTTAGTTACACTGGTGTTTCTAGTAACATTGGTAAATGTAATATTGACGGTAGATTTACTCTCAGCGATCACCCGAACAACCCCGTTTCTAAGAATCTGCTCAGTATTGACGCTACCTTCTTTTATCAACTCAACCGTTGGATTAAGAGGCGCTAAATTGTCGTAATTGACATTGATCACAGTAGGATTACCCACATTTCCAGCCTGATCAATTTGATAAATGCTGTACGAATGTCCACCCAAAAGTGCGGTCAGCGTAGAACCACTGCCACCTATAGGAGACAAGCCGTTATCGATCGTGTATTGCCAACGAGCATTGGGTTCAAGATTTCCGAGCTGTATGGTCGGCACGCTCCCCCCTATAGCATTGACGACGCTGGCACTGAGTTGACTAGGTGTTGTCGTATCTAATACAAAGCTACTGGAACTCACGCCACTCACATTACCAGCTAAATCAGTAGCGATCACCGACACCTGAATAGTGCCATCACCAAGAGTCGAAATTTCCGAATCTGTTAAAACTAAATGCGTAGCCGTTAGGGCACTGGAGTAAGTTTTGGTAATACGCTTGGTTCCATTGGCAAATTCCACATTCAGTGTAGCCTGATATTCACCCAAGACTGTCATCACCCCGTTCTTCGTCGCTTCAGAAGCCGTAACTTGGGCGCCATTAATGGCCGATAAAGAAATCATGGGGGCGCTAGGGCTTTGCTTATCCACCAACACATTGAGACTGCTCGTAGGACTCACCCTCCCTAAACTGTCAGTTTGGCGAAACCAATAAGTATGATAATTGTCTTCAGCCACCAGCACCGAACCATTAAGTTCAGACCAATTGCTTCCAAAATCCTTACTATAATAAATGGTCGCTCCTGCAACCAATCCGCTAAAGCCAATGCTGGGATTCTTCGTAATGGTATCCGTCGACGAAGCACCCGTGTCTACGATAGTGGGCACCAAGGTAGCTAAAGAACGGTTGTCAAGATAAACTCCTAAAACATTGCTAGCTAAGCTCGTATTACCCGCAATGTCCACTTCATAAGCCGCCACCACGACGGTACCATTAGAGGGTAAGCCACTAAAATCCCTGATATCAAGTGAGCTGAGCTTCTGAAAATAACCATTCGCAGTAACACTTTTTTCAACCGTATAACCGCCAGATATCAATTTAATAACCAACTGATTTCCAGCCGTCCCTTTAAATTCAAACAGATCGGGACTCAGTGTTTTTTCTGTGACGACCCTAGGCAAATTGACCCCTTGTAAAATCGGAGCCACTGGCACTATTCCATCGTAAGTTACATCGAGTGATTGACTAAGTAATTGATTTTGTGTAACAATATAAGTATGCCTCCCGGGTTGCGCTAATATGGTTGAGCCACTACCAACTATAGGGCTACCACCATCTACTTGGTAGCTCCAAGTCTGGTTGACATTCAAATTATAGACATTGATAGTAGGTTTATTCGTAACCAAATCACTGGTGTTACCACCTGTATCTTTGACTAAGCCTAGGACTAGTGATGAATTATCCGGTGTAGTAGCTAATGAGGTAACTGGTTCTACTACCTCCACCAAATCAGCCAATGGGGGTGTCGCTGTGGCAGATGTTCGTGCTACCGTTTGACCTGCCGAAAAATCTTGTGCACTTATGCCTGGATCCGTCTGTAGTACCGTGTTTGGTGGAGCTAGCTCTGTCTGCATTTGTAATAAAATGCTTGCCATGTCCACCGAAATATCGGTAAATATCAAAGTCGTACTAGCGTACTCAGCCAAAGACAAGCGTATTTCCTCTGAATACACCCACTGTCCGTCCACATTGTCACGCACGAAGACTATTTCTTGTGATTCAAGCAGTAAATCTCTCGAATAATCAGAAAACCTACCATTCATTATCAATGGTTTGATAGCACCACTAGTCGGCGACGGTGGAGGTTGCCAAAACTCACCCATTTCATCCAAAGTAATAGGGGGTGTTATCAAAGGCAAATCTTGACTGGTTTTAGCTAGTAACTGATTGTAAAGACTAGAGACTTTTATTTTCCCATCTTTAAATATCAATACATCATTGCCACTAGCAATTCGTAGGCTCTCGGTAAGAGTTCCAAAGGGGCGTACGATAGTAATTCCAGAAGAATCCTTGTCTACCTGCAAGTAGGGTAAATATTCTCCTAATTTACCTGCCAAAAATAGAATGTCCGTGGATGATACATCGCTATTAAAAAAATCTACATTGAGTCCAGGAACAAGCCAAAAAGAATGCGCAGAACCTTCAGTCCTCCGCAAATCTTCGACAGAAGATCCATCAGAATGGTTAACAAAATTCTCCACACCTACCATCTGTTCTGATGGAATTAATCTTAACCTGTTTCTTCTAAGCCAAAAAAAAGTACCCATGACACACCATTAATTTAAAATAAAAAAACAAGACCAACCTAAGATTGTAGAATGGGGTTGAAGAAAAATAAGGACAAAGAAACCTCAACCAGCTACCCTATAAGTTGGTTGGTGAATTTACACCACCCACACTAAACCAGCTCTCGCCATTATACCTTAAATATACTATTCAACAATACACCCTCAAATCACCCATAGTTTCTATGTCGATCAAATTTTTGCGCATAACGAAGCTATAATTTCAATCAGCTATCAAGCAAACTTAGACCTTTGTACCATTGGCTGGTGCCACGGTTGCGCTGTCAAATTACTGTATTATGTGGTGCACCTCGAATGATCATCTTTGGCAATGAAGCTGGTTGTACGATCTACGGTACAACTGCTCACCGAGGCGCTGCAACTGTAGGTGCCACAGTCTTTACACAGTAGCCTACTATAAAGCAGTAGCTTGATGAATAGCCATGCCCCAAGGCTACCACTCACTTAATGACTTGATAATTCTCTATAAACCCTTATATCTCCATTTTTATGATGCTGGCACCTTTTTTTACCGAAGAACACTTGGCGTTGCAGAGTACCTTTAGAAGGTTTGTAACGACTTCTATCATTCCCCATGTCAACCGTTGGGATGAGGAAGGAAAATTTCCGTTGGACTTGCATATACAGGCCGCTGAATTAGGTATGTTTGGCTTTGGTATTGAGTCAGAATATGGTGGGCTTGGATTTGACGATGCGCTTATGCGCGCGATTATTTCAGTGGAAATGGGGCGCAGTGGAGCCACTGGCGTAGCCGCCGAACTAGGTGCCCGCAACATTACCACGGGACTCATCGCCAAACTCGCTGATTCGACAACAAAATCCAGCGTATTACCCAAAATTTTAAACGGTTCTGTCAATGCCTCCCTAGGTATCACCGAGCCTTCTGGAGGATCGGATGTCGCTCGGTTGTTGTCTCGAGCTACCTCGAATGACAAAGGCTGGCTACTAAATGGGTCAAAAACCTTTATCACCGGATCTCTAACCAGCCAATACTTTGTGATTGCCGCGCGCACTGGTGGCGCTGGGCTTGGCGGTATTTCATTGTTTTTATTGGAAAAAGGTACACCTGGGTTTGATATTGTCCCCTTAGATAAAAAAATGGGATGGTGGTGTTCCAGCCAAGCTAGCTTATTTTTTAACGACTGTCAAGTGGGGGTGGGCGCGTTATTGGGCAAGGAGAACTCAGGATTTACCTCCATCATGCACAATTTTAATTTGGAAAGGCTGAGCTTAGCCGCCATGGCGGTGGGTATGGCACAAGTTTGTTTTGAATATTCAATGGATTACGCAAAGTCTAGAAAAACTTTTGGTAAGTCCCTTGTAGAGCATCAAGTTATTGGACATAAGCTGGCTGACATGTCAAGTAAAATCGATTCATTGGAAGCCTACTTATGGCAAGTTTGCTGGCAAATCAACACCCAGAAGAACTTTCCGGTGGCTGAAGTATGTAAATTAAAATTTTTATCCACCCAAATATTGGAATATTGTGCCTCCCAAGCCATGCAAATTTTAGGGGGAGCTGGCTACCTGCGTGGCAATCCGGTGGAACGCATTTATCGCGAAGTAAAAGTCATCGCCATAGGTGGCGGCTCTGAAGAAATCATGCGCGATTTAGCCATTAAACAAATGTTGATTCATCCCCCCATTTGATCGGTTTTACCAAAGACAACACCATACCATCTATGTCACACCCTCTTTTCAGAGAATCCCCAGTAGAAGATTTTAAACAAGAGTGCACAGTTTTGTACACCTTACTCGATTCATTGAATCAAGCCGATTGGAACTCAAGCACTCTTTTTAAGCATTGGACTCCCACTGATATCGTCATTCACCTACATTTCTGGAATCAAGCGGCCCTCATGGCCTGCTCCCAAGAAGCCCAGTTCATGCAACTTTTACAACAAATCCAGGAGAGTTTTGCACAAGGCACTTTTGCCAACTTTGAGAAATCCAGAGTCGAGAATCGATACCGCGATCTGGCCGAAGTTTGGTATAGGGAGTCGCTAGCATTGTGTGAAGTTTGGCAAACACTCGATCTTAAACGCCGGATTAAATGGGTAGGACCCGATATGTCTTTACAATCCAGCATTACCGCGCGCCAAATGGAGACTTGGGCACATGGTCAGGCTCTATTTGATGGTTTAGGCTTGATAAGACCTGAATCAGACCGCCTCCTGAATATCGTGTATTTAGGCGTCAATACTTTTCGCTGGAGTTTTTTGGTGCACCACCAAACACCCCCTGAAGCTATGCCCCGACTGTATTTGGTGTCCCCTGAAGGTCATTCATGGCACTGGGAAGCCTCTACCAGCTCTACCAGCTCTACCAGCACCGAGACGGTGCGTGGTTCAGCCGTGGAATTTTGCCAAGTAGTCACTCAAACCCGCAACATCGCCGACACCCATTTGCAAGTAGAAGGAGAGGTGGCCGCCACTTGGCTGGCACAAGCCCAATGTTTTGCTGGTCCGCCAGAAATACCCCCCCCTGCTGGCAGTCGCTACCGACAAGAGAGACCCAGAGTAGTTTAGGGGGACTTGAGACCTTTGCACCATCGGCTGGTGCCGCGGTTGTCAAAATTACTGCGTTATGCGGTACTCACCATGATCATCTGGAAATGAAGCTGGGAGCGACTGCTCCAGCCTTGTACTTTGACCACCCACTTCTTACATTGCTCCCTACACAACGCCTTCTTCCAAATGGCCTCCCTCATCGCTACCTCTTGGCAAAATTGCTCCTTTTTCAATTTTTAAAAAACGGTGACGCAGGCTCACTATCGGTGCTCCGCTATCGCTTGCACCGATTTTTCCACTTCATGCCTTCCTTACCCAGTCCTTTTACCCACCATCTCCACCCCCCAAGTTCCCCTCATATCCCTATCTCCCCCAAGCCTATCGAAGTCTTCGATGGTCCTTCAGATGGAGTCAGATCCGCCTCCTTCTCCTCTCACCAACCCCATCTCGCTCCGCCTCCTCTGATAATACCATCAAAATCTGGAACATCGAGCAAGGCCTTTGCATAGCTACTTTTTGGTCGTTTCGCGACTCTATTGGCGGACGCGGTTGCCCTGAAAAAGATATCTCCGGCTACGCCTCTTGGTCATCTCCAGATGCAGACCCTCAATTCCCTTTTGGTAAAGTCCTAAGCTCCAGCGAATACGCCTGGCCTTACCTCGCCTGCCTTGCCAGCATCCAAGAAAATAACCAAACGACCCTCACCCGACTTCCCTTAGAACTTTAGGCACCACAGTACATTGACCATGCAACTGCGGTAAACCCGCCATGCCCTCATTTCAATTTAAAGCGAGGTTCAGTACCCGCCATCAACCTCCTTAAATTGGGGTAGTGTTTGTACAGGATGAGTGCAAACAAGCCGATCACTGCCCAAGGTGAACTGCTCATATCGAAGGGAACTAGCCAAACCACCACGCTCACTACCGCACCGCTACACAATGAAGATAAAGAAGATATTCGGGTAACTGCAAATACCAGCCCCCAAGTCAAGATCACCAAAAGCCCTAAATAAACCTGGATACCCAATAAGACCCCGATAAAAGTTGCCACACCTTTACCCCCTTGTCCCTTTAAAAAAACAGACCAGATATGACCCGCCGCCACCACCAAGGGGGCAACCTCTGACACCCAATCTGCCAAATAACTATATTGCACCCCAAATGTTACCAACTCCACGGCAATCCAACCTTTCCCAGCATCACCCAATAAAGTCAAAAGAGCCGCCCACCGATTTCCTGAACGCAATACATTGGTGGCACCAGGGTTGCCACTACCAAATTGACGCGGGTCAGTAAGTCCCATGATTTTACTGATCATTATTGCAAATGGTAAGGACCCTACCATATAGACAACCAATACTACTGATAGGTTTAGCCACATAATCTATTAAAATAGAGCCTCCATAATGATTCACCGTTTAAAAAGATCTTTGCACCGCCAGCCCCCACCACGACAAAGTCACAGCTCACGAGTTAACGCATAGTTCATTCCGAGATGAGCTACCTAAGGCAGTTTTAGAATAGACGGCGGTGAACCCAAGTGCAAGCATATTCATTGACCCAAATTATATGTATCAAATAAAACATCCCTTTAGCAGTCAATTCTTACCTATTCGAGGATTGCAATACCACCTCTTGAGTTGGGGGAAAGATATCCCTGACCAACCCATCATGGTTCTATTGCACGGTTGGATGGATGTGGCGGCTTCCTTTCAGTTTTTAGTAGATAACTTCTCCACCCAAAGAAAAGTTTTTGCTCCCGACTGGCGAGGTTACGGTCAAACGCAGATTGTAACCGATAATTTTTGGTTTGCCGATTATTTTGCCGATTTAGACTTTATTTTAGATCACCTAAGTCCAGACCAACCTGTTGATTTAGTTGGGCATAGCATGGGTGGTCATATTGCCATGGTGTACGCCGGTATAAGGCCTGAGCGGGTGCGTCATTTAATCAATTTAGAAGGCTTTGGTATGGCGCGTACGCAACCATCTGAGGCTGTAGGTCGTTATCGACGGTGGTTGCAAGAACTCAAAGATTATCAACAAGGGAAACTCGATTTACAAAGCTATGCTTGCGCCCAAGATGTCGCCCGTCGCTTGATGAAAAATAACCCAAGACTCTCGGAAGATAAAGCTCTTTGGCTAGCCACGCATTGGGGAAAGGAAAACCGGGACTTAAATCAGTGGCAGATACAAGGGCATCCGGCGCATAAAATTATCAATGCCCATCTCTACCAAGTGGACGAAGCCAAAGCCATCTTTAGCCAGATTCAAGCCCCCACCTTGTGTGCCATTGCAGAGAATAATCAAATGGATGTGTGGTGGCAAGGGAAGTATCATTTAAGCGAATTTAAAAATCGCCTAACGGTGGTACCTGAATTACAATTTATAGAAATTGCTGATTCTGGACACATGATGCACCATGATCAACCCAAGGTCTTGGCACAACACATAGAACAATTTGTTACACCCTAAATTGGCATTCTATATATACTTTTGAAGGAACCAAGTTGAATAAATTTGTCTTAGTCGGAGATGTAGGTGGTACCCATGCGCGTTTTGGTTTAGCCACCCATGAAAGCAAGGATCCCATACACATTTACACCTTAAGCACCAGTCAGTTCAGCAATTTAGCCGAAGCTGTGTATGCCTATCTTCAATTATTACCCACGACCTTGCCTAAACCAACCCAAGCTAGCGTCGCTCTGGCTTGTCCAATACAAGGAGATTACTTACATTTAACCAACGCCAACTGGAAATTTTCTATCACCCAAACCCAACACGAGCTACAACTCAAGGAGTTAAAAATCCTCAACGATTGGGAAGCCATTGCACTCAGCATTCCTTTATTGCAAGATGCTCATAAGTCTTGGATTGGAGAGTCTGGCGTACCTCTACAAAATGCTCCTTGTGGCTTACTAGGACCGGGGACCGGACTCGGAGTATCCGCTCTCATACCCACCGGACACTTTCGCTGGCAAGCCATACCTGGTGAAGGAGGGCATGTCTCGATTGCACCGATAAACGCCCGAGAAGCCGCTATTTTACAAGGTATTACTGGTCAAATACAACATATTTCCGCAGAACGAGTGATCTCTGGTATGGGTTTGCTCAACATTTATCGAGCCATCTGTCAAATTGACCATAGTACGGCTCAATATGCTGACCCCAAACACATCTCCGACTTGGCTTTAAACCGCCAAGACCCAGCCTGCGTAGAAAGTCTCAATATATTGTGTAGCTTACTAGGCAATGTGGCGGGTAATTTGGCACTGACCATAGGTGCCAAAGGAGGTATTTACTTAGCTGGCAACTTGATGAACCAATGGTATGATTTTGTATGCCAGTCACATTTTCGACTATCCTTTGAAAACAAAGGGCGTTTTGCCTCTTACCTAAAATCTATCCCAACTTTGTTAATTTCACACCCTAACCCCGGATTGTTAGGTGCCGCCTCGGCCATTTTGGGAGCCGAAGTTTATCATAATCTATACCCTTAAGACCGTTGCACCATCGGTTATGCCGCTCGGTGAACTGTCATAACGCTTGATGGTCTCGTATAAGACTGTTGCACCATCATTTCACCCAATTACAAAATATGTCTACACCTTCTGAAACTTCCGCCCCATCATTGGATATCGTCATTTTAGGCGCACTAGGAGATTTATCGCTACGCAAATTGATGCCGTCCTTGTATATGGCCCATTTGCATGAAAGTTTATCGCCCTCCACGCGCATCATCGGTGTATCTAGGCAATTGTTACAAACAACGGAGTTTATTAATTTTATAGACCAAAAATCGCGTGCCTTTATCCCGGAGTTGAATTTTCAAGAAGCCAGCTGGCAAAGTTTTTTACATCGACTGAGTTACTTATCGATGGATTTATCACAGGAACCCGCTTACTCGCCCCTCAAAGGTATGTGTCAGAATACTCAAGAATGCGTGATTTATTTAGCTACAGCCCCTCACTTGTTTGCGCAAATTTGTAGCCACCTAGCGTCGGTAGGTCTAAACCATGCAGGCACCAAAATTGTCTTGGAAAAACCTCTTGGACATAACTTACTTTCGGCACAATTTATCAACGATCAAGTCGCCAAGTATTATCAGGAAGCACAAATCTATCGAATCGACCATTATTTAGGTAAGGAAACTGTCCAAAACTTGATGGTGCTCAGGTTTGCCAACGCCATTTTTGAGCCTTTATGGAGAGCACCTTATATTCGTAGCGTACAAATCACCGTGGCTGAGTCTTTGGGGGTAGGTAGTCGAGCAGGCTTTTATAACTCGACCGGTGCTTTGCGCGATATGGTACAAAATCATCTGTTACAGCTTTTATGTATGGTAGCCATGGAAGCACCTATATCGCTGGATCCAGACGATATACGCGATGAAAAAGTTCGGGTATTGCGATCTTTGAGAAAAATGAGTTTATACGATGTCAAACGCGATACGGTGCGCGGACAATATACCGCTGGAATAACCAATGGGCAACTCGCCAATGGCTACCTAGAAGAAGCCCAAGTGCCTGCCGATAGTCAAACCGAGACTTTTGTCGCCCTAAGGACATTTATCGACAACGCCCGATGGGCCAATGTGCCGTTCTTTTTGCGTACTGGTAAGTGCTTGCAAAAACGCCAATCTGAAATCGTCGTGGAGTTCTCCAGTTTACCGTTTTCGATTTTTCCACAATCTCAACAAATCAATACCAACCGACTGGTCTTTGGTCTGCAACCCCAAGAATACATACATCTGGAGATGGTCACCAAAGACCCGGGTACGGGCATGCATTTACATCCAGTCAAACTCAGTTTAGACTTGTTGTCAACTTCCACTAAAAGGCGCGCCGAAGCCTACGAGCGACTGCTCATAGATGTCATCAAGGGCCGTTTGACGCATTTTATGCGCCGTGATGAACTAGAGCAAGCCTGGGCTTGGGTGGATCCGATCTTAGCTGGATGGCAAGCACTCAACGACCGCCCCAGACTGTATCCAGCGGGAACTTGGGGACCCCCAGCCTCTTCAGCCTTAATGGCAAGAGAAGGGCTCACTTGGTATGAGGAATCTTAAAATGGCTAAAATACCTATGATTACCTTACCCACCACCGATTGTACCCACCAACTGGCCGCCAAAATCGCCGAAACTTTGATGCTCACCCTAAAGCAAAAGGATCAAGCCAGCCTTATAGTTTCAGGAGGTAAGTCTCCAGCCGCACTGTTTGCTAGTTTGGCAAAATGGGCTATCCCTTGGGAAAAGGTAGTCGTGTCATTGGTGGATGAGCGCTGCGTCCCAAACCACCATACCGACAGCAACGCAGGGCAAGTAACTCGTCAATTTTTGTGTCACACCACCGCTCATTTTAGGTCTTTGTTACCTGACCCTGTCGGCGATGGTATAGAGCTCCCAACGCCAAACTTGTTGTCTTACGCACAACACATTTACAAAGAGCTTGAACCAGCAGATGTGCTAATTTTAGGTATGGGGGAGGACGGGCACATTGCCTCTATTTTTGGTCAAGCTCCCAACTACCACGACTTACTGTACGCGCCAGCAACCTGCCTCCTTGTAGATAAAATAGGCATCCCCAAAAATATGCCACAACACCACCGAATTACTTGGAATTTACCGGCTATAATCCAAGTACCGAACCTTTTTTTATTGGCGTACGGAACTGCCAAACAACAGCTCATTGAGCAAGCCCAAAAGCAGTTTGACCCGACCCTACCCGTGTCCCAATTATTCTACCGCTCACCTCCTTCATTACAAATATGGCTAGGAATATGAACTTATGCGCCCCTACACACCCTAAGCTGATGGAGGTAACCGAGCGCATAGAACACAGGAGTTGCGATTTGCGCCAAGACTACCTCGACATGCTCAAGAGATCGAGGCGACCTGGAAATTATCGCCAACACCATTCTTGTGCCAACTACGCACACGCCTTTGCCGCCCTACCCTCTGCAGAAAAGAATATCATCATTTCTGACACCACCCCCCACCTCGGCATTGTGTCCGCATACAATGATATGTTGTCAGCACATCAACCTTACGAGCATTATCCCAACCTGATTCGCCAATGGGCGCAACACTACCATGCCAGCGCTCAAGTAGCCGGTGGCGTGCCAGCAATGTGCGATGGTGTTACACAAGGGGAAGAGGGTATGGAATTGTCTTTGTTTTCCAGAGATGTCATCGCTCTCGCTACCACCATTGCCTTATCACACAATGTTTACGATAGCGTTATAGGCTTGGGTATATGCGATAAAATTGTCCCCGGTCTATTTATGGGTCTGGCACAATGGGGGCATTTGCCCGCCCTATTCATGCCCGCTGGACCTATGACCAGTGGCTTAGCCAACCCAGAAAAAGCCAAGATCCGTCAGCAGTTTGTCGAAGGCAAAATAGGTCGTCTCGAATTGCTCCAAGCCGAACAAGCCGCTTATCACGGTCCGGGCACTTGCACCTTTTACGGCACCGCCAATTCCAACCAAATGCTCATGGAAATAATGGGCTTACATCTGCCGGGCAGTACCTTTGTCAACCCCAACACCCCATTACGCACCGCCCTTAATCAAGCCACTGTAAAACGCGCCATCGACAATGCCCAAGGTTTAGGGTTTGGCCAAATGCTCAACGCCAAAAGCCTAGTCAATGGTATCGTCGGATTATTGGCCACTGGGGGGTCCACCAATCACACCCTGCACTTAGTGGCTATGGCGCGATCCCTTGGTTATCAATTAGACTGGTCAGATTTTGCCGATTTGTCGCAAGTCATCCCTTTAATTGCCCGCATCTATCCCAACGGATCGGCAGATATCAATCAATTTCAGGCGGCTGGAGGGTTAAACTGGGTGATCCAAGAGTTACTGCTCCATGGTTTATTACACCAAAGCGTAAATACTGTCATGGGGCACGGTTTATCCCCCCATTATTTACAAGAACCTTGGCTAGAAAATGGGCAACTGGCTTGGCGACCGGTACCTGATCAACCTTTGGATCTCAGTATCTTACGCAGTCTTGACTCAGCGTTTTCTGCCCATGGAGGGTTACAAGTCTTACAAGGCAACCTAGGGCAAGCCATCATCAAAACCTCCGCCGTAGCTCCTTCGCAACAAGCTATCCGTGCTCCAGCCATCGTGGTGGATGATCAAAAACAACTATCCCTTCTATTTGATCAGCAAGCTTTAAACCGTGATTTTGTGGCCGTGGTGCGTGGACAAGGTCCTAAGGCCAATGGCATGCCCGAATTACACAAACTCACCCCCTTGTTAAGTAGTTTACAAGACCGTGGCTATCGCGTGGCACTGGTCACCGATGGTCGCATGTCGGGAGCCTCTGGCAAAGTGCCAGCCGCCATCCATGTCTGCCCAGAAGCCAGTGCTGGTGGCAACCTCGGTAAAGTCAGAGATGGCGATATCATTGATTTAGATTGCCTAAACCGCACTTTAAATGTTCTCGTTCCAGAAACCGACTTGCAGTCTCGTCCGGCCTATCAAACACCCACTGCGCCCACATTCCTCACTTCTGGGCGCAGTTTTTTTGGCATTTTCCGTGGCGCAGTCGGTCCAGCCAATGAAGGAGCTTGTACCCTATTCAACCATTAAAAAATCGTTACATCATCGGCTGGTGCAACAGTCTTAAGATGATCATTCGTTGCTGGGCGAGCGGGATTGTAACCGGTTGTGCTTTGGTCATTTACCTCTGATTCGTTATATGCTTAATCCCGAAAAATTACCCTTCACCTCTAAAATTGTACCGGTCATTGTTATTACCGACGCCTCTTACGCCGTGGACTTGGCTTGGGCTTTGCTGGCAGGCGGCGTGGATGTTATGGAAATCACCTTGCGCCACCCAGCGGGCTTGGAGTCTATCCAAAAAGTAGCTGTACAAGTCCCCAAAATGTGCGTCGCCGCCGGCACGGTTACCACCTCACAAGAATGTAGGCAAGCCTTTGATCAGGGTGCTCGCTTGGCGTTCTCTCCTGGAGTGTCGCACGACCTCCTACACACAGCCACTACCCACCATCTACCCCTGATACCCGGCGTCATGACCCCAAGCGAGGTTATGCAATGCCGAGAACAAGGTTTTCGCTTGTTAAAATTTTTCCCAGCGGCGCAAGCTGGAGGTATTCCAATGTTGCAAGCCTTGCATGGACCTTTTTCTGACACCCAGTTTTGCCCTACTGGAGGCATTCATTTATCCAATATGTCCAGCTATTTGCAACTCGCCAATGTGGCTATGGTGGGTGGCTCTTGGCTAACCCCCTTACCTCTACTCATTGACCGCCAGTGGTCCGAAATAACCCGTCTAGCCCAAGAAGCTAGTGCCTCGATTTGAATACTATGCCAGACCTCACCCTATCTCCCACTTGGCAACACCTCACTGCCTTGGGCCAGTCCCCCATCCCCCATTTACGCGAGCTACTCCAAGACCCCCAACGCCAAGATTTTATCATCCGTGCAGGGAGTCTAGAATTGGATTTCCAACACCAACGCCTAACTCCAGCAATTCTAGAGCCCTTGCTAGAACTCGCCAGCCAAGCCCGCATTCGACCCCAAGCCCAAGCTATGTTTTTGGGCGATGTCTGCAACACCACCGAATCTAGGCCGGTACTGCATGTGGCTCTGCGCGGCAACCGTGCACAACCAACTCCTTGGAATGCAGAAATTAACACAGCCATTCATCGAGTTTTAGACCAAGTCTGCCAGTTTGCTGAAGACATTCGCGGGGGTGAAAAAACGGGGTTTAGTGGGGAAATATTTACCGATATCGTCAATTTAGGCATAGGTGGTTCCGACTTGGGACCTAAAATGGTCTGTACGGCGCTTGAGCACCTGACAGAAACCCCTTTAACACCCCACCCCGTCAAGGTTCATTTTGTCTCCAATATTGGCGCTTATTCTCTCTACCATACCCTCAAAAACTTAAACCCCAGCACCACCCTGTTCGTCGTACAAAGCAAAACCTTTACCACCCAAGAAACCCTATTACTCTACCAAGCCGCCCAAAAATGGCTAGAAACCGCTGGAGCTACCCACCATGCTCAGCATTTTGTTGCCGTTACCGCCAACCCCGCACAAGCACAACAATGTGGCTTCTCAGCAGACCGCATCTTTCAGTTTTGGGACTGGGTGGGTGGGCGTTACTCGCTTTGGTCCAGCATAGGCTTACCCATTGCCATCGCGCTCGGTAACGCCCCCTTCAGAGCTTTATTAGAAGGAGCTAAGGCAATGGATGAGCACTTTATGCGCACCCCTGCACGCCACAATCTGCCAATGGTAATGGCCTTATTGGCATTATGGAACCGTAATTTTTTACATTTTCCCACTCACCACTTGGCTCCTTATATTGCCTCCTTGGTACATTTTGTGCCTTTCATCCAGCAAATGGAAATGGAATCAACTGGTAAAAGAATCGACAAATCCAACCAAGAAGTCCACCTGCAAACTTGCCCCGTCGTTTGGGGGGGCTTGGGTATAGACGGGCAACACGCCTATTTTCAACTCTTGCACCAAGGCACCCAAACAGTCCCCATCGATTTTATAGGGCAACGCGTGGATACCTTGCTACAACCTTGGATGAGCGAACAGCAAAAAGTCGTCCTCTTAAACCAAACCGTACAGGCCCGGGCATTGGCCATTGGACGCACGGCCGAAGAAACCCAAACCGTCTTATTACAAGAAGGCGTCCCGCCAGAAAAAATCCCTGCCCTAGTTCCCCACCGCACCTACCCCGGCAATATCCCTAGCTCAACGATCTGGCTCGACACCTTGAGCCCCTACTCACTGGGAGAACTCATCGCCTTGTACGAACACAAAGTTTTTTGCTTAGCCTGCCTGTGGGATATTAACGCTTACGACCAATGGGGAGTGGAGTTAGGCAAAAGTATGCTCAAGGGTTAGGGGGTGGTTGGCCGGGGTGGTACCGTGCTATACCTAAGACAAGACTGTTGCACAACCGGTTACACTGCCAAATTACTGCGTTATGCGGTACTCACCAGCGAATGATCATCTTTGGAAATAAAGCTGGGGCGTTTGACGGCTCACGGTGCCTTGGTTTCATCCAATATCAATTGACATTTCAGTTGTCTTAATAATTCGAATGTATCGATACATTTCAAATCCCAACCATATTTTTTATTCAATTTACTACACAAATGTGGGATTTTAAAATAGTTTTTACCACTCATTTGATTTTTTGAATTTTTATCTTTAGGGTTAGAAACTTCGTGCGTAACTATGGTGCATTGATACGATTGTGCATAAGCAATAAGAAATTGATCGGCATTGTCTCGTTGAGTAAATTTTTCAAATTCAATCTCATAATTAGGCGGTATATTAGTCCGTATATTATTCCGTATATCTTCTCCAATAAATGGTATAATTGACCTAGAAAGAATTGAAAAGACTTCTTCGGTTAATTTTTGAAATTGAAAATGATTCATCCATTTCACTAAATAATCTTCTTCTTTCCCACCTTTTTTTAATTCGTCTTTAACCGTTTCAATGCTATAAATCGTATTATTTGTGGAATAATTCTGCAAAAAAGCCCAAAAACCAGGAACTATATCGAATGCATAATACCTTCTATGTGCCTGAATAAAAACATTAGAGTCTAATAAATATGTCATTTTAAGTCTTCGTAATATTTCTCAAAGTTATTCCCATATAATGTCGTTAAATGGTAGGCATCGCGATAACTTAACGATTCAGATTTTACTGCATAGTAGATAAAATTCATAAAATTTTTACTTATTTTAGTTTTTATTGTTCGATGAAAACTTGGCCCACCTTGAGTGCCTTGGATTTTTTTGCGTTTAGTAAATTCAGACACTTCTTTATTGTAGAAATTTAGAAAAGATACTCGATCGATTAACCCTGTTTTGAATGCCTTTATCGCTACTGTCAGTGAACTCACATGAACAACCTCTGTGATATTTTTTATATTATCAGCCACTTGCAATGAAGCATCCCACTTCTCTTGAATAATTGCGGTCGGTAACAAAAATTCTGCCGCTATATCATTGCATTGCTTTTCAATAACTTGAATTGGCGATTGCATTTCTTC
>JASGCH010000131.1 GCA_030054245.1 Gammaproteobacteria bacterium
AGTACTGCATAACGCAGTAATTTGACAGTGCAACCGGTTGTGCAACAGTCTTTATTTGAGTAGCAAGTGGCCACAATGACATAGGGTGCGTACAAAGAAATAATCATTACCGCTGTGCTGGGTGTAGCGGCAATAGTCGCCCAACAGTGTGAGCAATTGCTCGCTGGCTTGGTCACTGGGGAGTTTACGGTCGTAAATGGCATCTTTGACTTGCTTGTAGTGCTCTTGGCTCGGGTAAGTCGGTACGCCACTCTTGAGCTTGGGCTTGAACTTGGGGTTTTTTGATGCGTCTTCCTGCAAAGCGCGTGCGAAGCCGGGTTGGAACTGGCTATGGTCATGGCGGGTGATCTCCCAGGCATCCATGCGCACCCTTTCCCAGTATTCTGGCGATGGGGGTAGAGACCACGCAAAACGGCAAAGCGGCGGTTAAACCCGGCTACTTGTTGCTCCACCGTGAGGGGTTGTTGTCCGTAGTGCCGTAGCATTGCCGAGACTTGTAGGGTTTGGTGCTGGCGTTGGTCATCCCTAGGCAAGCGTTGCAAACCCAACCGTGCAATGCTCAAGTATTCTGGGCGTGGGTTGGCGGCAAGTTTCAACCAACCTGATCGTCTGGTTGGGCTATGGTGAGCAAGGGTTGCAATTCTAAAGCTGGATCGCGTCCTGGTGCCGAGCGTAGAGGAGCCAACCAAGTTAACCACGAATCTTGTTTTGCTCGCAATGTGTCTCGGCTATTGGGTAGTTCCAGCAGTTGTAAGGTTTCTAGGGCATCACAAAGGCGCAGGCTGTACACATTAAATTCAAGGTGGTGAACTTCCTGCGCATAGTTTTTCGCATGGTGTTGAGCCAGTGGAACAAGGCGCTATCGAGTTTGATGCGGTCGTCTTTTTGATGTACTGGAAACTCGTAGTAAAGCACTTCTGGCAAGTTGCGTCGTAAGCTGACCCCTAAGGTGGTGCGACCGCGGAACAAATCTACCAAGGCTTGCTCGGGGTCGTCTTGAAAGTGCTCAGGCCAAGGCTTTCACGCACACCAGAATTTGATTGGGTAAACCCTTGAGCCATATCTCTTGATTGAGAGGCATGAAGGTATCGGGGGTAGTGCGATTACTGACCTTGACCTACTTTTTGTAGTAAAGCTTGCTGGCTTCTTGCCAATCAAGAAAACTGCCAATGGGCATGGTGGGGTTGAAAAAGGCTAGAAAGGCTTGCCAGCGCTCATCAGAAATCCGTTCATCAAAACGACAGTTATCGGCGATGGCAGATTCAACCACAGAAGTGGATCGGCTGAGTTGCTTGAGAAAGTTGTGTATAGCCTGCATAGCGATGTGAGCAAGCATTTTCAAGACCTTGGCGCCATGGCTAACGCCGATGGTGCAACAGTCTTGATATGTATGAAGACTTTTAGCGAGGCAATATCGTAAATCGCCACCAAGGTTGTTGTTAAATCTGACCAGCTTCAGCCATAGAATAAATACTCCCTTGGCCTACAATGATATGATCCAGTACGCGCACATTGACCCACTCTAGGGCGCTTTTAATGGTTGAAGTAATGGTTTTGTCTGCCGCCGATGGATAAACCACGCCACTGGGGTGATTGTGGGCCAACAATAAGGCACTGGCGTCGAGTTCTAGCGATAATTTGACAACCTCTCTTGGGTAAACATGTGTTTGATTATGGGTACCACGCGACAGTTCTCGATAAGAAATTAAACGAAACTGATTGTCTAAAAACATGGCACTAAATACTTCCACTTTATGGTGAGATAAATTGAGTTGTAAAAATTGCTTTACTTTTTCAGGGGAGACAAAGGTGTCTTTATTTTCTAGTTCTTGGCGGATGGCGCGCTTCGCCAATTCTAAAATCGCTAATAGCTCGGCTCGCTTAGCGGTCCCCCCTAGACCACATACCTGTGATAATTCTGTAGCTTTGGCGTTTAATAAACCCGCTAAACCATTAAAAGTTTCTAATAAATCATGAGCTAATTCTAATACATTTTTGTGTCCAGAGCCTGTGCGTAAAATAATGGCAATGAGTTCTATATCGGTTAATTTATCAGCACCTATGGCTAAAATTTTTTCGCGTGGGTATAGTGAAGGTGGTAAGTTGAGGGGTGGCATAAAATAATTTTTAAACTCAATGGGGGTTTTGTCTTAATTATTCTAGGGAGCTAAAACCATTGTTGGCCAAATTCAGGTAGAGTTACCTAAAAAACTAAGGCGCTCTGGTTTTACAGAGGTCTGGGCTACATGAGCTTAGCTTGTATTCAACGAATGAATCTAGTTTAAGACTGATGCACCGACGGCTTCGCCACCGACTGCACTGCGAGATGACTACATGGAGACCTTGGCACCATCGGTTACGCCGCTCGGTGAGCTGTCAAAGTACAAGGCTTGGGTTGCGCGTAACCAGCGGAATTTACTCAAATGATTATGGTGGGCGCTCGTAGTCTCGCATATTGAGTATATGCGAGACTACGAGCGGAAGCCCAATGAATAGCGTAACGAACTTGGGCACATACATAACGCAGTCATTTGGTAGCTCGTCCGAGCTTGTGTAAAAAATCGTCTTTCAGGCGAGCTTTTTTTTCTAGGGGGCTTATAATTAAATACAAAGTATGCGATAATGGGGGAGACTGAGTGGGTTATCGGTCTTAACATCATAAACGGATCTGGTGTGGCGTTTATTCGCCGGTAACTTAGGATCCTAAGTTCCGCGACCGTCTTACAAGGGCGAGTTTAGGAGCACCTGAAGTTGTTTTTATATTTGGAAACAGTGAGGTTATATGCAAGAAAATCATTTAACACCTGAAGAATTATCAGGTGCAGAAATCTTGGTGCGTTCGCTTATCGCGGAGAATGTCAAGTACATCTGGGGTTACCCAGGAGGAGCGGCATTGTATATTTACGATGCCATTTATCAACAAGAGCTGATTCAGCACATTCTGGTCAGACATGAGCAAGCCGCGGTGCACGCCGCGGATGGTTATGCCCGAGCGACTGGCGAGGTGGGAGTGGTGCTGGTTACTTCTGGTCCAGGAGTTACCAATACCGTAACTGGTATCGCCACCGCTTTTATGGACAGTATCCCAGTGGTGGTCATTACGGCACAAGTTCCTTCTACCGCCATAGGCTTGGACGCTTTTCAAGAATGCGACACGGTGGGTATTACCCGCCCGATTGTCAAACATAATTTCTTAGTAAAAGACGCCAATTTAATCGCCGCTACGGTGAAGAAAGCTTTTCATATTGCACGAACCGGTCGGCCGGGACCGGTGGTCATCGATGTACCCAAAGATATTTCTATCAAAAAAGTTCCTTTCTTCGGGTATCCAGAACGGGTAAACATTCGCTCTTACAAACCCAATACCAAGGGGCACTATTTACACATTCGTAAAGCCCTGACTTTATTAACGCAAGCCGACCGTCCGTATATTTATACCGGTGGCGGGGTCATATTAGCCAACGCTTGCGAAGAGTTGCGACAATTGGTGGCGTTAACGGGATGTCCGGTTACCAATACTCTGATGGGGTTGGGTGCTATTGATGGCAACCACCCTCAATTTTTAGGCATGTTGGGTATGCATGGGACGATAGAAGCGAATAATACCATGCAGAAATGCGATGTATTGTTGGCAGTAGGTGCGCGTTTTGATGATAGGGTGGTTGGCAATCCCAAACATTTTGCACAAGATGAACGCAAAATTATCCATATTGATATTGATCCATCGAGCATTTCCAAACGCGTCAAAGTGGATATCCCCATTGTTGGGGATGTTAAAGAAGTGCTAAAAGAAATGTTGCAGATTTTGCGAGAGCAAAATTATCGTGCCGATGAAAAAAAATTAGCGCCTTGGTGGGAGCAAATTCAAAAGTGGCGTCAATTACAATGCTTAAAATACGATCGAGCTGATGACACCGTGATTAAACCGCAATTCGTCGTGGAAACTTTGTTTGAAATGACCAAAGACAGCGATTGTTATGTTACTTCAGATGTCGGGCAACACCAGATGTGGGCCGCTCAATATTACAAGTTTAAGGAGCCTAGGCGTTGGATCAACTCGGGTGGCTTAGGAACCATGGGCGTGGGCGTGCCTTATGCTATGGGTATCAAATTAGCTAGACCCGAGAGCGAAGTATTTTGTATTACTGGCGAAGGTTCTGTACAGATGTGTATTCAGGAACTCTCAACTTGTCTGCAATACGATACCCCGATTATTATTGTAGCCCTGAATAATCGCTATTTAGGCATGGTTCGGCAGTGGCAAGAAATAGAATACGCCAAACGCTATAGCCACAGTTATATGGATGCGCTACCTAATTTTGTGAAGCTGGCTGAAGCCTACGGTCATGTCGGTATGCTTATTGAGCATAAACGCGATGTAGAGCCCGCACTTAGAGAAGCACGAAAGCTGAAAAACCGTACGGTTTTTTTAGATTTTCGTACGGATCAAACTGAAAATGTTTTTCCTATGGTGAAAGCTGGCAAGGGTCTGACTGAGATGTTGCTAGGCAGTGAAGATTTGTAATTTTAGGAGAAAACCATGAAGCATCTTATTTCAGTATTGATTGAAAACGAACCAGGGGCTTTGTCGCGTGTGGTGGGTTTATTCTCAGCACGCGGTTACAATATCGATTCTTTAACTGTAGCGCCTACGGAGGATAGTAGTTTATCCAGAATGACGATACAAACCAAGGGTTCTGATGAAGTCATTGAACAAATTGTAAAACACTTATACCGCCTCATAGAAGTGGTAAAAGTGGTTGATTTAACGG
>JASGCH010000132.1 GCA_030054245.1 Gammaproteobacteria bacterium
ACTCGCTAAAAGTATTACAAATTCCTATAACAGGACGACCATCAAATTGATCATGCGGGATACCGCGTCCCTTGACCCAACTTCTGTAAGCAAACCCATCCCGGTCTTGCCGGCCAAACCATTCTTGTGAGCGTAATTTTCTAGTCATATGAGTTAGATAATAAAGAATATTAAAACAAGGTTTCGTTTAGTTAATACGATTGCACCATGAGCTGTCTTGGCGAATGGGACACCGGTACAGTCAGCGAACGCATCTAGGTGGAAAAAGAGTTGTGCAACAGTCTTACCTTTATAATTTAAGATGGATTGCGGTATCATCTGTCTCGGCACCTGGGTTTTGCCGCCACCTAAACTGCCTTATTACCACCTGAGGCAGTTCGTCCGAGTGGTGTAGGTCGGAGCAAAAGTCTTTTGAATGAATTTCCGCACATTCCGCTGGTGCGCCAAGCTCAGCTGGGTCATTGGCACTCCAAAGCAACTTATTATCATTTTACTTTATTATGAAAGAGATTAATGTGTTAGCTATTTCAGAGCTGAATGTCAGTTATTTTCAGCAACTTCAGCATGTATTTACTGTGCATGACCGGATTCATTTGCGTGACCCTCAGGCATGGTTAGAAACAGCAAAAACCATCAGAGGTATTGCCATGCGTGGAGATGCCAAACTAGATGCTGAATTAGTAGAGCAATTACCACAGCTGGAGTTTATTTCAGTTTTTGGCGTTGGTTATGATGGGGTGGATCTGCCAATGGTTTTAAACAAAAATATTCAAGTTGCTCATACTCCCAATGTTTTAACTGACGATGTAGCTGATTTAGCTATGGGGTTATTGATCGCTATGGCTAGGAAAATACCACAATCTCATCAATATGTGGTACAAGGGTTGTGGGATAAATTAGGCGCCTATCCTTTGGCAACTAAAGTGGCTAATCGTAAAATGGGTATTGTAGGTATGGGGCGAATTGGTCAAGCGATTGCCAGAAGGGCTTTGGGGTTTGATATGTCGATATTTTATACTTCTCGCCAGACGAAACCCAATTTACCTTATCAATTTATAGCAAATATCATTGATTTAGCAAGGGAAGTAGATTTTTTAGTGGTGGCAACACCGGGAGGTAAAGAGACTACGGGCTTAATTAATGCTGAAGTTTTACAGGCACTGGGAGCAAAGTCTGGATTAATCAACATTGCCAGAGGCAGTGTGGTCGATCAACCGGCACTTATTAAAGCTTTACAAACTGGCGTGATTGCCTCAGCGGCTTTAGATGTTTATAGCGATGAACCCTTTGTTCCACCAGCACTTAGAGACCTGCCACAAGTAGTATTAACGCCTCATATCGGCAGTGCTACCGCACAAACTAGGCAGGCCATGGCCGATTTGGCTTATCAAAATATGTATGCCTACTTTGCCAAATTGCCGGTCCCGGCTTTGGTGCCTGAATGTCAATAAGGGTTGCATTTGGGGTTTAGAGTACCCATGGTTTCAAGATGGTTTTCTGTATAAGACTTATCAGGTGGTTGCGTGATATAAAAACCTTTTGGAGTACTTAAAGTTTTTTTTATTGAAAAAAAAGCAGAGATGCCAACTGCACATTAGAATTTGGTGTAAAATTCCATTTCACAGTGGGCTGATAGTTACAGCTAGTTTTTTATTTTTACAATATCTAAATTATGTACAAATCGTTACGCGTGGCTACCTTGATTTCGTTGGGATTGATGACAACAGCGGGGTTATTTGCCCAAACTAAGCAGAGTTTAACTATGTTTTGGGTTAAAGGGTTTTACAAAGCCGAAGACGATGCTTTATTTGAAGTCATCAAGAAGTTTGAAGCGAAAAATCCTAATATAAAAGTTGAATTGTCTCAGTATCCTATTCAAGATACTATACCCAAGACCGTTGCCGCTTTGGATTCTGGAAATCCTCCGGATTTGGCTTATTCAGATGTATATGATTTTCAAGTAACCGCTAAGTGGGCGTACGATAATAAACTCGAAGACATTACCAGCATCATTGATAAATATAAAAATAATTTTGAACCAGTCGCTTTATCTACCACACTGTTGTTTAACAATGGGACCAAAAAGCGTGCTTATTACGCGTTTCCTGTCAAGCAACAAACTATGCACATTCAATATTGGAAGGATATGTTGCAGGAGGCTGGTTTGTCTGAAGCCGATATTCCGAAAGATTGGAAATCTTATTGGGATTTTTGGTGTACGAAAGTCCAAACTGCTTACCGACAGAAGTCCGGCAAGCGTGCTTTTGGTACCGGATTCCCTATGGGTGTTGAGGGTACCGATTCGTTCTATTCGTTCTTAACTTTTGCCGATGCCTACAATGTCAAAATGGTGGACGACAACGGCAACCTGCGGTTTGATGATCCTAGTGTTAGAAAAGGTCTCATAGACGCCATGGCGGATTATACTTCGGTCGCCAATAAAGGGTGTACCCCGCCTTCCTCTACGACTTGGAAAGACCCAGATAATAATGTAGCTTTCCACAATAAAACCATTGTACTCACCCACAATGCCACTATTTCGATTGCGGCAAAATGGTTAGATGATTCGTCAAATTCGGCCTTTACTGAAGAACAAAGAGCTACGGCTAAAAAGAATTACAGCGAGCTGATAGCCACTTCCAGTTTTCCTGCTAAACCAGATGGTAGCAAAATGGTCTATCGTGCGGCTATAAAAACGGGAGTGATATTTAAAGACGCTAAAAATAAGGAAGCCGCCAAGAAGTTTTTGGACTTCTTACTGAATGAGTCCAACTTAAAGCCTTATGTAGAGGGTTCCTTAGGTCGCTGGTTTCCAGTGACCAAAGAAGATCAGCAAAGTCCTTTCTGGAAAGCAGACCCCCATCGCTTGGCAGTTTATAACCAATTTATGAGTGGGACCGTGCCTTTTGAGTTTACCAAAAACTATAAGTTTACCGTGGTAAATAATGAAAATGTATGGGCCAAAGCCATGAATCGAGTGATTAATGATAAAGTAACGCCTGAAAAAGCAGTAGATGAAATGATCGTCCGGATTAAGGAGTTGGCCGGGAATTAAAAGCGAAAAGTGGCGTTGGCTTGATCACCCGTGGCATTAACCTATGCCACGGGTGTAGCGATCCAAGCAAAGCCTCTGGCAGGATGGTAAAAATCATGGGGTAGCCTTGGTGAGCGGTCGTAACGCTTGTTGGTCTCGGATATGTGGTGCAACAGTCTTCGTGATATGACAAACCTTTGGGTGCAACCGTCTTAAGGGGGCAACCGTCTTGGATTGTGGTCTTGGCGCAATGGGGAGTAACAGTCTGGGTTTTTGTAGGTGGAAATGTAGCTAGCACGGTTACTCACCGTAACTTAACTTTAGGAAGGACTTTTGTGACAGCTTTGACGCAAACGGCAAGGTCTCTCGGTAAATCGAGCAGAACAAGGGAAATTTACGGCAGAATTTTAGTGGCTCCCTACCTACTGATTTTTGTCTTTTTTGTAATCTATCCGTTTGCATATGGCATTTGGTTGGCACGCGACCCAGCCAATTACGCAGAGTTAGCCCAAGATCCAATTTTTTTTAGGAGTGCTCTTAATACCTTTATTTTTTTAGTTCTGGCGATCAATCTAAAAATGGTTTTGGCGCTGATGTTAAGCGGGTTTTTCTTGGTCAGCCGGTGGTGGATTAAGCTCATTGCGGCTATTTTTATTTTGCCTTGGGCTATGCCTTCGATACCGACCATCTTATCGATACGCTTTATGCTTAATCCGGAATGGGGTATTATTAACAGTACTCTGTTTAAGTTATACGGCATAGATGGTCCCAATTGGCTCAATGACCCAGTCCTTGGGCTTAGTTTTGCCATGCTGGTGCATATTTGGAAATCCTTACCATTTTGGACGCTGATTTTATTATCAGGTAGGCTAGCTATTCCCAACGAACAATACGAAGCCGCGAAAGTAGATGGAGCGAGTAATTGGCAACAATTTAAGTTTATTACTTGGCCCAATATGAAGTCGTTGTATATTACCTCTACCATACTGTCTGCCATTTGGACCTTAGGCGATTTTAATAGTGTGTATTTGTTGACCGGTGGTGGACCAGCTGATTTAACACATGTTTTGGCTACTTTAGGAATCCGCTATTTGCGCTTAGATCAAGTGGATATGGCTATGGCTTCGGTGGTTGTCGCCATGCCCTTCATTTTGCCGTTGGTATTTATCATGATGAAGAGGTTGTCAAAATGAAAAAATCCACCGTAAGTAGGGAAGCGTTTTTGTGGCTTATTGCGATACCTGTATTATTGTGGACGCTCTTACCCATTTATCACATGGTGGTTTTTGCTATATCCGCCAAAGATCAGGGAACGGGTGGAAATTTGTGGCCTGATAACCCAACTCTACAAAATTTTGCCATTGTTTTTCAGAGGAAACATTTTTATTTGAATCATTTCTGGACACAATTGGGCAATTCCTTGTTCGTCGCTGTGGCTACAGGCGTGCTCACTTTACTGATTGCGACCTTTTCGGCATTTGCCATTAGCCGCTTAAAAGTCAAGATCGGACGGTTGGTGATGAATTTGGCGCTGTTTACTTATTTTATTCCAGCCGCTTTTTTAGCAGTGCCCATGTACAAAACCATGAGTTTGTATGGGTTATTGAATCATCGCATGGCTTTAATTTTGGCCATGGTTACTTTAGCCTCCCCCTATTGTATTTGGGTTCTAAAACAAGCGAGTGATAAGTTACCCTTGGAATTAGATGAGGCGGCTTATATGGATGGTGCAACTCC
>JASGCH010000133.1 GCA_030054245.1 Gammaproteobacteria bacterium
GGTCATTCATCCCCCCATGTTGTACACCGGTTATGTGGGTTTATCCATCAACTTCGCCCTCGCGGTAGTCACGCTTTGGTTGGGCAAAACCGATGTGCATTGGTTACGATGGGCACGCATTTGGGCCATCCTCGCTTGGTCTTTTTTATCCGTCGGTATTGGTCTTGGTTCTTGGTGGGCTTATCGGGTACTAGGATGGGGAGGGTGGTGGTTTTGGGATCCAGTAGAAAATGCGTCCTTACTACCTTGGCTGGTAACGACCGCATTGTTACATTCTTTGATCGTGAGTGAGCGGTCCGGCGTGTTTAAGGCTTGGAGTGTCTTATTGGCTCTATCAGCCTTTTCGTTATCGCTATTGGGTACTTTTTTAGTACGCTCCGGCATTTTGACCTCGGTACACTCCTTTGCTCAGGACCCAGCTCGTGGGGTTTTTATACTCAGTTATTTGGCACTTATTGTCGGTGGGAGCTTGTTAATGTACGCATGGCGTGCACCTAAACTACGGAGCGAAGGACATTTTTCTTGGCTATCTAAAGAAACCTTCATGTTAATCAACACCGTCTTTCTCAGCGTCATAGCCGCATCCATTTTACTAGGCACTCTTTATCCTTTGGTTTTAGACAGCTTGGATTTGGGTAAAATTTCCGTCGGTGCCCCCTATTTTAATACCATCATTATCCCTTTATTTCTACCCTTATTGGCATGTTTATCCATTGGACTAGAAGCCAAGTGGCGCACAGTATCCGTAGCGTGGATTCTCAACCGACTACGCTGGATCTGGGTCTTGGGTATGGTCATGGCTGGATTCACTTTATGGTATTGGCAAAAATGGTCTTGGTTAGCTTGGTTGGCTTTTGCTCTTGGATGGTGTATTGTTTTTCAATCCATTTACAAAGCCATCCAAGATATTATCAAAAGTCCTAAGCTACCCTTTCTCAGACTAAGTTCTCATTTTGGCCACTTGGCGTTGGGTATCTTGGTACTGGGTATCACCGGGGTCAAAAGTTTTGAACTAGACTATCAAAATGCCATTCCCGTAGGCCAAGAGACGGTTTTTTCCAATTACCGCATTCAATTCAATCGTATGGATACCTATCAAGGAGACAATTACCAAGCCCAAAAGGCTATTTTTGAAATTTATTCTTCTTCTGGTCAAAAACTTTACACCTTACAACCAGAAAGAAGGACTTATTTTTCAAGCCAGATGCCCATTACCCAATCAGCCATTCATTCCGCATGGTTCAGTGATTTGTACTTATCTTTAGGTGATGAAACTGCCCCAGGAATCTGGAATGTCCATTTTTATTTCAAACCGTTGGTGAATTTGATTTGGCTAGCTATTGCCCTTATGCCGTTAGCTGGCATAATGGCTCTGCTCGGGCGTTGGCGTACTCGTTAAGACTGTTGCACCATCGACTGGTGTCGCGACTGCACCACCAAAGTACTGTGTTATCTGGTACTCACCAGCGAATGATCCTTTGAGTAAATTCCGCTGGTTGCGTTCGCCTTGTACTTTGGTAGCTCGTCGAGGTTGTGCAATAATCTTTCGTTAATAAATTTTATCTGCCATTCGCCTTTTTAATTAGCACGCAGGTCTATGAAAAAGTTTTACATCCCCATCGTTCTATTTGGCATATTGGTAGCAATCTTGTATTACGGAATGCGCAAAGAAGCCAGTTTTTTACCCTCCCCTTTAGTAGGTAAGGAAATACCAGTATTTAGTTTACCCCGATTGGAAGACCACGAAAAATGGACCCCTAAGGTTATGCTAGGTCAAGTCTGGATACTCAATGTTTGGGCTTCTTGGTGCACTCCTTGTCGCCAAGAACATCCGATGGTATTGCAATTAAGTAAACAAGTTCCAGTCCTAGGCTTTAACTATAAAGAGCTACAGTCACCTGCCAACCTAAAATTACCCCTAGAGGATCAGTTACCCTTGGCCAAATCTTCCGCGCAGTTATGGCTGACGCGTTACCAAAACCCTTACTTTGAAACTGTTTTTGATCTAAAGGGAAGCGTAGGTATAGAATTGGGTATTTATGGCGTTCCCGAAACTTATGTATTAGATAAAAGCAATATCATTCGTTACAAACAAGTAGGTGAACTTACTCCTGAAATTCTAGAAAAGACGATCCTTCCTTTGGTTGCTAAACTTAAACAATCATGACTTTTAATAAAGAACCTATAGATCGACCATTTAATTGGTTACGCCTTGGAAAAATGGCCCTTCTAGGGCTTGGCTTAGGTTTTCTTTTAAACTTTGGTCAGACCTTATCTGCTCCACTCGATGCCCAAAATATAACTCTCCAGCTAGAAGAAATTCTACAAGACATCCGTTGCTTAGTATGTCAAAATGAATCTTTAGCGTCCTCTCAAGCCGCCTTAGCTCAAGACTTAAGGAATGAAATCAAAAACCAACTTGTGAAGGGTGCTTCAGTGGAACAAATCCACCAATTTTTGCAACAAAGATACGGGGACTTTATACTTTACAAACCCCCTTATAAACCGATTACTTGGGCCTTATGGCTGGCACCACTCACCCTCTTGATTGTGGGATTATTGGTTTTATTGGTATATATTAAGAAATTCAAACCTTAAGCAAACCAAGACTATTGCGCCATCGGCTGGTGCCGCTCGGTGAGCAAGACTGTAAGTTCGAAGATGCAACCGTCTTTTAAACCGAGTAGTCTGGCAAAGTTAGCAATTGAGCTATCACGGCAATTGCAATAACATCTGGTTCTTTTCCCTTAATAGTCTCTATTCCTATGGGGCAAACCACTTGCTTTAACTCTGCTTCCTGAACCCCCCTTGCCAATAATTTAGATTGAAAACTAGCCCATTTGGTCTTACTTCCTATCAGCCCTAAGTAGGGGAACTCAGCTTGGGTCCTTTGTTTAATCAGACAGGCTCTTAAAATTTCAAAATCTTCTTGATGGCTATGAGTCATAATCAATACCGCACTAGACGATGGAATCTCGGTTACTGCGGATTCAATGGGGTCGATCTGATGAAAGTAGACATACTCACCTTGAATGTCATCCCCCAATTCGAACCTAGAATCATACCACCAGACCTTAAAATGGAGGCCCGCTAGTTTATCAACTATGGCATGGGCTACATGACCGGCACCGAAAATAACCAGCGGATACCACTGATCTCCAAGTGAAAGACTCTCAACTAAAAAGGTATTTGTGTTTACACCTTGGTATTCAAGGCTTACTTTTCCACCACAACATTGCCCCAGATTTACACCTAAAATGTAGGATTCGTACCACGGTTTCCCGTATTCTAAAGTGTTCGCGTGCGTTTGCAAATACTCTCTTGCGACTTTACTGACTTGCCATTCCAAATGCCCTCCACCTATGGTATTGATCGATTTATTCTGAAATACCACCATCCAACTACCTGCTTCCCGTGGCACCGACCCCCAAGTCTGAACAATTTTCACCAACACTCCTGGCTGTATCCGTAATTCTTGCTTGACTGCCTCAATAAAATTCATAGTTCATTCAGTAGGATAGTCCTTTACACAACCTCAAGACGGTTGCACCGACGGCTGGTGCCGCTCGGTGAGCTGTCATAACGCAGTCATTTGACAACCGCGGCACCAGCCGATGGTGCAATAGGCTTGTCTTAATCATGAACGCTAGCTAGAGACAAGCTAAGAGCAGTCAAAGCCGCAGTTTCGGTACGCAAAATGTGAGGTCCCACATGCACAGGTTGATACGCTGATTGAAGAATCGATTGTCGTTCTTCTTCAGACCAGCCACCTTCGGGACCTATCAACAATACCTTATTTTGGCACCCATTTTGCCGGAGTGCTGAGGCTAAACTCAGCTTTGCATTGGGGTCTAAAAAAAAGTACCCTTCTCCATGAACCGGCGGCTGTTGCAACCATTTTAGCAAATCCATAGGCAACTGTAGGTTTGGCAATAAACTACGACCCGATTGTTCACAAGCCGAAATCGCAATGCGTTGCCAACGACTCAATTTAGCACTTTGCTTGTCCTCATGCAGTTTAAAGACTGAGCGCCTACTGAGAATGGTTTGTATATGCGTTGCACCTAATTCAGTAGCTTTTTCCACCAACCAATCCATTCTTTCGTTGGCTGGTGGAGATACTGCCAAAACGAGTTTACCCATTCTAGGCAACGGACGCAAAACCACCGTCTCTATCTCAACTTGTTGGCTTGAACCTTGCTTCGATAGCAAAATACCTACATATTCTTCAGAGTATCCGCAAAATATTTGTACGGTATTTCCAGCCGTCAACCTCCGAGCTTGTATATGTTGAATCACTTCATTCGGTAAGTCTAGCCTATCTCCAGATCGCCAATGCGTCGAAGATGAAACATAAAATCGGGGAATAGTCATAAAAATAAGACTGTTGCACTATCCCTTGCGCCTCCGCTCGCTGGTTCCCAGTCTTGTGCTGTGGTAGCTCACCGAGCGGCACCAACCGTCGGTGCAACAGTCTTGGCCATGGATAGCTTTAAAACTAGTTTACAATTTTAAGACTGTTGCTCCATCGGCTGGTGCAACAGTCTTATGTTGGGGTATCTAAGGATTTTATCAGTCTAAATAGTGGATATAACTCTGGAATATCACCTGCTATTCGTTGTAAATAACCCAAAAATCTAGGGAGTTCAGCTAAATATTTACTTTTACCATCGCGCAGTGTCAATCGACAAAATATCCCAATGATTTTAAGATGGCGTTGCACACTCATCCAGGTCACTTGTTCATAAAAATCGGTAAATTTCGCAGGCA
>JASGCH010000134.1 GCA_030054245.1 Gammaproteobacteria bacterium
AGCGCTAGCGCAACCAGCGGAATTTACTGGGGTGTAAATGAGCTGGTGAGCACCGCATAACGCAGTAATTTGGCAGTGCAGCCAGCGGCCCAGCCGTCGGTGCAAAGGTCTCTATGATGGGAAATTGAAGGCACAAATGGTTAAATTTAGTACAAATGCTTGATAGCATTCCAAACGCTCCATTTAGCACTTCTGCCCCACTATCGCAAAACTACTGCGAGCGGTTCGGGCTTTTTAGCGTTGTCGTGGGTCTATGTTTTTACAACTTTTAAGTCTAATTTTAAAAGTTTCGTTGTCAATAGGTTTGTAATGTTCTTGAGTTGTTGCTGGGTGTTTTAATAATTGCATTTTCGGTCTGGTTGGCCTGTTTTCAAAACCACCGCCACAGTTTGGGCAAACATTTTCAAGAATATGCGTTACACATTCTTTGCAAAATGTACATTCATAAGTGCAAATCATCGCTTCATTACTGTCATTAGGCAATGGCTTTCCACAGTTTTCGCAAATTGGTCTTAATTCAAGCATTTTTTATCGTTAGATTTTGAGAGAGACAACGCCGTAAATCGCGCTTGCGATCAAACCCAACAACCAGCGGAAAATGGATGATCCATGTAAAAATCCAACAACCAGCGGAAAATGGATGAGTTACAAGGCGCCGAGTACCAGAGCTCCGACGCATATATTTGAATATGCGAGGAGCGAGGAACACAGGCAACGCCGTAAATCGCCATTTTCAGCCGGTTGTTACAGCGGAAAATGGATGAGTTACAAGGCGCCGAGTCAGAGCTCCGACGCATATATTTGAATATGCGAGGAGCGAGGAACGCAGGCAACGCCGTAAATCGCCATTTTCAGCCGGTTGTTGCGCAGGCAACACCGTAAACCGCCATTTTCAGCCGGTTGTTTAAAGTTCAAGCTCCACGCTGGACAAACTGCACAATCCTATCAATACCTTCACTGCATTGGTCGAAATCTGCTACCAAAGCTAGGCGCACCCACCCTTGCCCCGGATTGATCCCTTGATTTTCTCGTGCCAGATACGAACCCGGTAACACCGTCAGGTGGTAATTGGCGTACAATTTTTTTGCAAAATCACAATCATCCTCAACTTTAATCCATAAATAAAATCCAGCTTGCGGGTAATCCACATCCAGCACTGCTTGCAAGCGTGGAACCAATTGAGTAAATTTTTCACGGTATTGACTTCGATTAAGTTCCACATGGTCTTCGTCTCGCCAAGCCACAGCGCTGGCTCTTTGTACCATTCCCCCCATAGCTCCGCCGTGATAAGTACGATAGAGTAGGAAGTCTTGGATAATTTTTTTATCTCCAGCGACAAATCCACTTCTTAACCCTGGAACATTGCTGCGTTTTGACAAACTAAAAAAAGATACCAAATGAGCAAAATCGTGTCGTCCCAATTTTTTGGCGGCTTCTAGCCCACCTAACGGAGGTGTATGAAAATAGATTTCACCATAACATTCGTCTGAAGCAATCATAAATCCATATTGATCGCTCAGGTTAAACAAATGCTCCCACTCAGAAATAGTCATCACATAACCCGTGGGATTATGCGGTGAGCAAACAAACACCAATTTGGTATTTGACCAAGTTTGGCTACTAACCGCTGACCAATCCAAGCTAAAGTCTTCTTTGACATTGATAAACTGAGGTTTTGCTCCAGCTAAATAAGCCGCCCCCTCGTAAATTTGATAAAACGGGTTAGGGCACAGGACCAAGGACCCAGCAGACGGTGAAATCACTGCTTGAGCGAATGAAAACAAAGCCTCGCGCGTACCATTGACCGGCAATATTTGGGTTTCAATGTCCAACACCACTTGGTAACGGTTGAGCAACCAATCGGCGCAAGCCTGCCTAAACGCGGGCTCCCCTTGGGTAGAAGGATACTTAGAAAGTTCCGACAAATTGTCTTTTAGAGCTTGATAGATAAACGCTTGCGTAGGATGTTGTGGCTCACCAATGCCCATATTAATCGCAGAGTACTTCCCTGGCGGATGGCAATCTTTCAATAACTTTCTTAATTTTTCAAATGGATATGCTTGAAGATTGGCTAAATGAACATTCATAGGTCCGTCTTAGAGCTTGACTAGTCGTGATAAAGCTAAATCGAGTGTGGCGTCTTGTTTGGCAAAACAAAAGCGGATGATGCCTTGGTCAAAAGCATCCAAATAAAAGGCCGACAAAGGTATCGCCGCCACCCCTATTTCTTCAGTCAACCAGAGACAAAACTCAGCTTCCTTGAGGTTTTTTTCGGGTATCTTTAAGTCTTCTAAGCGCACACATTGAAAATAGCTACCTTGACAAGGCAGTAAACGAAAATGGCTTTGCCCAAGACCCTCTCTGAATCGATCTCTTTTGTGTCGATAAAATGTCGCTAGTTGAGAATAATCGTCGTGATGCTGTAAGTACTTGGCAATACCGTATTGCACCGGCGTATTCACTGTAAAAACATTAAACTGGTGTACTTTGCGGTATTCTTTGGTCAAATCAGCTGGAGCCACACAATACCCCACCTTCCAACCCGTCACATGCAGGGTTTTGCCAAAACTAGAAACCACAAAAGCACGCTGAGCTAGCTCAGGAATAGAAGAAACACTGATATGCTGGTGTGGCTCATAAACCATGTGTTCATACACTTCATCACTCAAAACCCAGGCATTGCTCGGTTTAACGATTTCTGCCAGTTGATTTAATTCCTCTTTTGACCAAACCGTGGCACTGGGATTATGCGGCGTATTGATTATGATCAATTTGGTTTTGGGGCTAATGGCACTCGCTATTTTGTTTAAATCTGGACGAAAGCTACCCACTTGCAAAGGTACTCTTACCACCCGTCCTCCGGCTAATAATACATTGGGGATGTAGCTATCGTAGCATGGCTCTAGAACAATGACTTCATCCCCTTCTTGGACCACGGCCAACACCGCGTTGATGATGGCTTGCGTAGCTCCTGCGGTGATGGTAACTTCAGTATGAGCGTCGTATTCTCGCTGATAAAGCCGCCGGATCTTTTCAGTCACGACTTGCCGCAACTCCAAAACCCCCAACATGGAAGGGTATTGGTTCAACCCAGCGCGCATGGCTTCAACCACCGCATCGACTAATTTGGGATCGCAGTCAAAGTCTGGAAAGCCCTGCCCTAAATTGACGGCAGATTTTTCCTGGGCCAAAGCCGACATCACTGTGAATATCGTAACCCCTACCTGCGGTAATTTAGAATGAATAGACAGTTTATCCATATTCTCTGAAACAGTGGATACCCCCTCGGATAACTCCAAGGGTTGGATAGCACTTTCGGTAAAACCTCATACGCTACCCGGCTCAATTTTTACTCTTATCCACCAATTTATTTTTGCCAATCCATGGCATCATGGAACGCAACTGGGCACCTACTTTCTCAATAGAATGCTCCGCGGTAATTCGCCTTTTGGACTCCATACTCGGGTAACCCGTGCGACCTTCCAAAATAAAATTTTTAGCATAAGTCCCATTTTGTATCTCGTCGAGAGCTTGACGCATGGCTTGTCGTGCACTCGCTCCTATAACTTTGCCACCCGTCTCATAAGCCCCAAATTCAGCATTGTTGGAAATAGAATAATACATATTCCCAATGCCACCTTCGTACATCAAGTCAACAATCAACTTGAGTTCGTGCAAACATTCAAAATAAGCCATTTCTGGAGCATATCCGGCCTCAATCAAGGTTTCATAGCCCATTTTTACCAATTCAACAATGCCTCCACACAAAACGGTTTGCTCACCAAACAAGTCGGTTTCAGTCTCTTCCTTAAAATTGGTTTGAATAATACCCGCTTTCCCCCCCCCAATAGCCATAGCATAACTTAAAGCCGTGTCTCTGGCGCGCCCAGTCTGGTCTTGGTGTACTGCCACCAACATAGGTACCCCTCCTCCTTGAGTGTATGTCGATCGCACCGTATGACCAGGAGCCTTAGGCGCCACCATCCATACATCTACATCGGCGCGCGGCACTACTTGGTGATAATGGATATTAAACCCATGCGCAAAAGCCAAAGCCGCACCCGATTTTAAATGGGTTTCCACATAACTTTGGTAAACTTGGGCAATTTGTTCATCTGGCAGTAACATCATAACGACATCCGCGATTTTTACTGCCTGATCCACTGCTAACACCGTTAAACCCGCATTTTTAGCTTTAGACCAAGAAGCACCCTCAGGTCGTAATCCAACCACCACCTTCACTCCACTGTCTTGTAAATTTTGGGCATGTGCATGACCTTGTGAACCATAGCCCACAATACACACAGTTTTTCCCTTAATCAAACTCAAATCACAATCTTTATCATAGTAAACTTGCATCATTTTCTCCATAGTTAAATGCGTAAAATTCGGTCACCTCGCCCTATACCACAAGCACCCGTTCGCACCGTTTCGATAATGAGCGATTTTTCAAGTGCACGCAAAAAAGCGTCATTTTTACTCGGGCTACCGGTCAACTCTATGGTGTACATTTTTTCAGTTACATCAATAATATGACCACGAAAAATATCGGTCATGCGCTTCATTTCGTCGCGCTCTTTACCAACTGCGTGAACTTTAACCAACATCAGTTCCCTTTCATTGTAAGAACCTTCCGTTAAATCAACCACTTTTACCACTTCTATGAGGCGGTATAAGTGTTTTACAACTTGTCTGCAATACGATACCCCGATTAT
>JASGCH010000003.1 GCA_030054245.1 Gammaproteobacteria bacterium
TTTGAAGCCTTTTCTGAGGGCGTGAAGCGTGCCTTCAGTGTCTTGAACTTTGACCAGTCGATCGAGCAAAGCAGACTCTGATGCGCCATTGTGAAAGCTTTTTAAGCGCTCCCATGATTTAGGCTGAGTGTCTTGAATAAAGCCCAATAAGTCGTCAGGAAACAAAGCTCGCCGAGCATCATAGCCTTTGTCGTCTTTGGAATAAAGCCAACCTTGTGAAGCTAAGTAGTCACATACCTCCGTTTCAAATTGATCTTCGTGGTGGATCATGCGGCTTCCTTGGCTTGATAATTCCGTAGATCTATCTGACCAGTTACCGCGTCGGAGATGAGGACCGAGCGGCGTTCATGAAGTAAAGCAATACCTGAAGTTGCTTCTTTGATTAAGGATTCGAGCTTCGCGGTTTCGTGGTCGAGATAGTCTGATATTTTATTTTGTTCTATAAGTGGTGGAACTAAGCATACTGAGTTGTTAACCTGCTCAACAGTTACAGCTTCATAAGTGCTACCTGTTGCGATTGAAAAAAGCTCTAGTTTTATAAGCTCTAGTGAATGAAATAAAAATTTCTGCGTAACCCTTTCATTTGGTCTAATTGCGCATAACCCACGCCCTATTCCATAAGCTTGGTTGGCTATGTTTAAAGCCCCTACAGGTGCTCTAACTGATAACAGTAAATCTCCTTCGGTTGCGGATTTATTTACTTCAGTGGAATAGCTTCTGGGGGTTGGGTTGAGCTCCCCAAAATCCGCATTACCTTGTAAAAAAGGCTGACCAATTCCATCTACATTGTAAGATTCAGAACTGGGGGACTGCCCCATTATAACTAGTGCTTCATTTTTGAGTCGTTTTACCTCCCAATGCTCAGGAACTTCCCCCAACCACTCAACTCCCGAATCCTTCATCTTGACATTGGGGTCGAGCCCTTTGGTTACGGCTTGTGATACAACAGCTTGGCGTTTTTCTTTTAACAGCTCAATAAGTTTTTCTTGTTCGGCGACAAGCCGGTCGATTTTGGCGGTTTCGTGGTCGAGATAGTCTGATATTTTATTTTGTTCGATTAGTGAAGGGACAGGTATCGATATATTTTTCATCTCGGAGTAGTTGGTGCTCCACAAATCAGCAACAATACCTTTTCCGTAACGGTAATACTCCTCTTGAAATGAGGTGCTCCGAAATAAATAATGTGCGAATTTAATATCAATATCTCTTTTAGGAATAATAACTGTATTAATTAGTGAAACTGAGCCGCTTAACGACGAAGCTCCTGAAGAGCCCTTTCTATCTGAACGGCTGTTGATCACAAAATCACCGCCACACACCTTTTTTCGGTTGTCCCCATCATCGGACTTTGCGGCTGTTTCAAGTTGAAGAACTATTCCACGCTTAGTTACAGATAGTGGTTGAAAATCTTGAACACTTACCTTTTCTCTCCGTTCATCAAAAAAGTAACCTAACCTTTTTATAGACCAAGTAGAAGGTGTATCCCCCAACCACTCAACTCCACTATTTTTATAAGCTGGATACCTTGGTAATTTCATGCGGACAAACCTTTAATCATATCAAGTATCCTGTCGGTCGTCTGCTTGAGTTCCTCATCAATTTCTGACAATGGTCTTGGCGGCTTAAACACATAGAAGTGGCGGTTAAACGGAATTTCATACCCAACCTTGGTTTTTTCAGGGTCTATCCAGGCGTCGGGCGCATGGGGTAATACTTCTCGCTTAAAATAATTTTCTACATGCTCCTTCAACGGGACATTTTCGGTATCGCGCAAATGGCTGTCAGCTTGCGGCTTGCCTTTGGTCTTGCCTTTGGTTGAGAGTACAACTTTCCCTGCTTCATCCCGTAATGGACGCTCTATGGTGATCGTCGTATAGCCAAATTCTCGAGCCTCAAAAATCTTGGAGTATTCGTTGTCCTCAAAGGCGCCATACAACTTGACCATTTTTTCAATATCACCTTCGCCCAATTCTTTGCGTTTTGAGCCAAGACTTTTTCGCATTTTTTGAAAAAATTCACTGGCGTTGATAAGCTGAATTTTTCCTTTGCGCTCTTTAGCTTTGTGATTGGACAAAATCCAAATATAGGTTGAAATACCCGTGTTGTAAAACATGTCGGTGGGTAAACCAATAATCGCCTCCAGCAAATCTTGCTCTATCACCCATTTGCGAATTTCACTCTCGCCCGAACCAGCTCCTCCCGTAAACAAGGGTGACCCGTTCAAAACAATAGCAATGCGTCCGCCGCCCTTTTCTGGCTCACGCATTTTGCTAATGAGGTGTAGCAAAAAGAGCAAACTTCCATCAGAAATGCGTGGAAGGCCAGGACCAAAGCGCCCAGCAAAGCCTAGTCGCTCATGCTCATATTTAACTTCTTGTTCAGATTTTTTCCACTCCACACCAAAAGGTGGGTTGGATAGTCCATAATCAAACTTCGCTCTGGCATGACCATCGTTTTTTAAGGTGTCGCCAAACTTGATATTGCTAACATCCTGCCCCTTAATGAGCATGTCGCCTTTACAAATGGCGTAGGACTCTGGATTTAATTCTTGTCCACTAACGACTAGCACAGCGTCTGGGTTTAAGCCATTGGTCCCTGCCAAATACTCCTGCGCAATCGACAACATACCGCCCGTACCGGCGGTTGGGTCATACAAGGTGCGGATTACTCCGGGCTTTTGTAAAGCTTCGCTATCACTAAAGAACAACAAGTCCACCATCAAACGAATAACTTCTCGCGGTGTAAAGTGCTCACCCGCGGTCTCATTAGAGAGTTCGGCAAATTTCCGAATCAACTCTTCAAACACCAGCCCCATGTCGGCGTTGCTCACACGGTCAGGGTGCAGATCAATTTCAGTAAATTTCTGGCTGACTAGGTAAAGAAGGTCTGCGTTGGCGAGTTTGTCGATCTGGTCATCAAACTCGTATTTCTCAAAAATATCGCCAATGTTGCTAGAAAAGCCGTTGATGTAGTGCAATAGATTGGTGCGAATGTGCGTAGGCTCAGCTAGGACCTTGCGCATATCGAGCGGCGATGAGTTGTAAAAGGTTTGCTTGGTGATACGATCCAAGAAGGGCATGGGGTTCACGCCTTCATGGGTGCGTTTTTTGAACTCATCGAGAACCAGATTCTTCGTTGGCTCCAGAATACAATCCAAGCGACGCAAAACCGTAAAGGGAAGTATGACCTTCCCGTAGTCCGACTGCTTGTAGCTTCCTCTCAGAAGATCAGCCACAGACCAGATGAATGCTGAAAGATTGTTGGTGGTGTTGCTCATTTTCTTTTTTAATGAGGGAGTGCGCTCCAGATTGATTTCTCCATCAAGTTCATCCGGGAGACCTTTGCACCCAAAGCTGGTGCCCCAATTTTGGGCTAATTATAGCATCTTTTGGGCATACATTTTACAAATTTTGAGAATTTGAAGGTGAGCCGCAAGCACTACTCCCCGTCTTTCAGCAACCAAAGTGCAACAGTCTTAGTGCTATAATGCTTGGTTTCCCCCTTCTCCCAAACACTATGTACCCACCCAACCCCTCACAGCTTATCAAGGACTTCTCCATTTCTGCGATGAGCGCCGGACTGATTGCCACCTTGGTGGGGTTTACCAGCTCGATAGCGATCCTGTTTTCAGCGGCGCAAGCTTTTGGTGCAACTTCGGCACAGCTCGATTCTTGGATTTGGTCCTTGGGTCTTGGTGTAGGCTTGTGCACCTTGCTACCTTCTCTTTGTCTGCGTCAGCCGGTGATGATCGCTTGGAGTACGCCCGGAGCCGCGGTGCTTGCCGTGGCAGGCAATGCGGCCATGGCGGCGGGAGCTGGTTTTGGCATGGCTGAGGCGGTGGGTGCCTTTATGCTATGTGCGGTCTTGATCTGCGTGTGTGGCGTGAGTGGCTGGTTTGAGCAACTTATGGATCGTATCCCGATGGCGCTAGCCAACGCCTTGCTTGCGGGCGTGTTGGCGCACTTTAGCCTGCAAGGTTTTCTGGGCGCACAAACGCAGGCGGTACTCGTCGTCTCCATGTTACTCACCTACCTCTTGGTTAAGCGTGATAGCCCACGCTACGCCACGCCTATAGCCTTGCTCGTCGCCATGGTCTATATCGCCGCCAAAGGGCAATTTCATTGGCAGTTTGATCGCCCAGCGCTCACTACCCCTGTATGGGTAAGCCCTGTATTCACTTGGCAAGCCGCAGTCAGCTTGGCTCTGCCGCTGTTCATTGTTACCATGGCTTCGCAAAACCTGCCCGGCTCTGCCGCCATACGCACAGCCGGCTATGCCATGCCGGTTTCTAAGCTCATCACTTTGACGGGTGTGGCCACGCTCGTGCTCGCGCCGTTTGGCGCATTTGCCCTCAATTTAAGCGCCATGACCGCCGCCATCTGTATGGGCAAGGAAGCTCATCCTGAGCCTGCCAAGCGCTACATCGCCTCCAGCGTCTGCGGCTTGGCTTATATTTTGATGGGTTTAGGTGCCGGCTTATTCACCACCCTGCTGGCCGCATTCCCCAAAGAATTGATCGCCGCCATTGCCGGCATTGCCCTACTCGGCATCATCGCCACCAGCCTACAATCTGCCACGCAAAACCCAAACCACCGCGACGCCGCCACCCTCACCTTCCTCGTCACCCTAAGCGGCGTATCGCTGGCTGGCATAGGATCTGCCTTTTGGGGCGTCGTCGCAGGAACGGTGGCACTGCTTTTGCAAAGGCGATGAGCTTAGAGCGATTTGGGGTTCTGGACCGTTGCACCGAGCGACACCCGCCGATGGTGAACAGTCTTAGTAATGAAAAGAGCCGACGAGGACATCGGCGCTCCCAGGGGCGTTCCTAGGAAGAAGACCGTTGCACAAGCGGCGTATCGCTGGCTGGCATAGGATCTGCCTTTTGGGGCATCGTCGCAGGAACGGTAGCACTGCTTTTGCAAAGGTCTTTTTATGGATCCATTTGTAACTTTTAATAAGGTTCTATGGTAGAATACCCGAATCCGCAACTCCAGTGGCTGTCTAAAGCCAAATCGTGGGCGAGTTTTTTGCCCATGATGAGCTACAACCTCGCCTATTAGAGACCTCTATGCACAGCTCGGGCGAATTGCCAAAGTACAAGGCTAGAGCGGTCGCCTACAGCGGAATTTACTAGGATGTTCATCCGCTGGTGGGCGCTCGCTGGTTTCGCATATTGAGTATATGCGAGAATGGGATCGGAAGTCCAATGGATAGCGCAACGAACTGAGGAACATACATAACGCAGTAATTTGACAGTACAACCGCGGCGTAGCCGATGGTGCAACAGTCTTATATCTCTTGTCCACTGATTCAGAATAATATATATGTTGAGCTTTACTTTTGACAAGGAGGGGTGTTATAAGGGCATCTACAACGGCCGATTCGTATTTCATGCTCCGGATGCCAGCGAATCATATTCCGATAACTACCTACATCTGATTGCTGAAGGAAAAGCGCAAGCACTTTATGAGGATGTATTTAGACATGAATTTTTTCATTGGCTAGCGTTTCGTGCATCGCCGTTCGGCATTACCACGATTGGGCGACGATTTCGAGCAAGGACAGAGTTCCTAATCGGAAACGAGTTGGAAGTAATGCGTTACTACCAACAAAGGACGGCATATTTCTGCTGTTGCTATAAGGCACATGAGGAAATTGTTGGCCAATTAGAGAGTTGCATTTCAGATAAACACACACACATAAGAAAAGTAAAACTGAATAAAACACAAATCAACACAATTGCGGTGGCTGATAATCAAGCAATCAAAGCCACCCTCGAACTGGACGCTCACCAGCCTACTTTTAGTTCGATAGTTGATTATATAAAAGGACGAGTCGCCTCCTCTGAATTTGGACTTCAAGCCCATATCAGGGATGCAAATGATAAAATAAAGTTACGAGAAGTATCATTAAAATCAATGACATTTTGGATCTTTAATGCTGCATTTGAAGAGAAACTTGGAAACCAAAATCTGATCATCCAGTATATAAAGCGAATCCGACGCGAATTCAATCGTGAAAAAAGAATAGGTGGTTCACGATTTTTGAACAATCCAAAAATGGCGAGGTGGGCTGTCCTCAAATTTACGACTGAAGCTAAGACATTGCGGCAACTAAAAAACTTAGGTTACCCAACGCCATTTTCATTCGAAGAATACTGCTTTAATATTGCCAGCTTTGCGCATAGACACACCTTAAATGCCGACATAATCATGGAAAGACATCTAGCATTAATGATTAAATCATGTGCTGAATATAGCGGAGACCAAACGCTATACGCAGACCTAGTCGATAAGTTTGAATGCATCGACGAGCCAATACTTTATTTCTTTTATGTTCACGGAAACTGAGTCATGGTCATGAACTTTACCTATCTGTTAGAGGGATCCATTGAACCAAAGCAAGAATTGTTGGAAAAATACGAATATTTCATTGTGATTGTTGTTCTCTCTGAGCATACGGCAAAATTGGTTCTTGAAAATTCTGGCTTTGAATTGAAAAGTGAGAAACGCGCTCTTTGTTGGTTAGTTCAGCCGAAACACCTAAAAACCGCACAAAAAGGGAGTACTCTAAACCGCCTCTATGAATTCTCGAAGAATAAATTCCCTGATATCGGCGTTGAACATTCATTTCTGGTACTTGCGTCACGCGATGACTTGATAAATAACACAGGTGGTTCCTATTTCCCCCTAGCCCTCAATTCACTACAAAGCGATAACGATAGAAACGAAAGCATTAGGTGCACTGTTAAAAAGGCTCTCTCAGCGCTAAATACGCAACAAGACACAATCTGTGATGACTCGGTACTTTTTGCTCAATTTATAGCTTCCATAATAGACATAATAAAACTTCTTCAATAGGTGATAAATGCTAGATCCAGCTCGATAGCGATCCTGTTTTCAGCGGCGCAAGCTTTTGGTGCAACTTCGGCACAGCTCGATTCTTGGATTTGGTCCTTGGGTCTTGGTGTAGGCTTGTGCACCTTGCTACCTTCTCTTTGTCTGCGTCAGCCGGTGATGATCGCTTGGAGTACGCCCGGAGCCGCGGTGCTTGCCGTGGCAGGCAATGCGGCCATGGCGGCGGGAGCTGGTTTTGGCATGGCTGAGGCGGTGGGTGCCTTTATGCTATGTGCGGTCTTGATCTGCGTGTGTGGCGTGAGTGGCTGGTTTGAGCAACTTATGGATCGTATCCCGATGGCGCTAGCCAACGCCTTGCTTGCGGGCGTGTTGGCGCACTTTAGCCTGCAAGGTTTTCTGGGCGCACAAACGCAGGCGGTACTCGTCGTCTCCATGTTACTCACCTACCTCTTGGTTAAGCGTGATAGCCCACGCTACGCCACGCCTATAGCCTTGCTCGTCGCCATGGTCTATATCGCCGCCAAAGGGCAATTTCATTGGCAGTTTGATCGCCCAGCGCTCACTACCCCTGTATGGGTAAGCCCTGTATTCACTTGGCAAGCCGCAGTCAGCTTGGCTCTGCCGCTGTTCATTGTTACCATGGCTTCGCAAAACCTGCCCGGCTCTGCCGCCATACGCACAGCCGGCTATGCCATGCCGGTTTCTAAGCTCATCACTTTGACGGGTGTGGCCACGCTCGTGCTCGCGCCGTTTGGCGCATTTGCCCTCAATTTAAGCGCCATGACCGCCGCCATCTGTATGGGCAAGGAAGCTCATCCTGAGCCTGCCAAGCGCTACATCGCCTCCAGCGTCTGCGGCTTGGCTTATATTTTGATGGGTTTAGGTGCCGGCTTATTCACCACCCTGCTGGCCGCATTCCCCAAAGAATTGATCGCCGCCATTGCCGGCATTGCCCTACTCGGCATCATCGCCACCAGCCTACAATCTGCCACGCAAAACCCAAACCACCGCGACGCCGCCACCCTCACCTTCCTCGTCACCCTAAGCGGCGTATCGCTGGCTGGCATAGGATCTGCCTTTTGGGGCGTCGTCGCAGGAACGGTGGCACTGCTTTTGCAAAGGCGATGAGCTTAGAGCGATTTGGGGTTCTGGAATGTATGACGGGTGAGGTCAAGAGTCATAAACACACTCCATTCATCAAGCCTATAGTCGCCAAAAGGACCGCACCTTGTGAAGCCTACGCTTTCGTAGAGTTTGTGAGCCGGTGCAAAGGCTTCGGCGGTCCCAGTTTCTAAGCTGAGGCGCTTATACCCGCGTTTTTTTGCCTCAGAGAGCATGTATTGCAAAACCGCCCGACCTGCACCCAAACGGCGCAGGTTGGCAGGGGTACGCATAGATTTGATTTCGCCGTGGTCTGGGGAGAGTTCTTTGAGTGCCCCGCAACCGAGCAGTTGTTCGCCTTCCCGCACGGTCCAAAAAGTGATCTCTGGGACTTTGAGCTTTGAGACATCTAGGGCATGTACGCTCTCAGGCGGTGAGAGTTCGTGCATGTTGCGCAAATGCTCTTCAAGCAAGGCAAAAACATCAGGGCGTGCAGGATCGTCGATTTGAATGTGCATAGGCTTATAGAGTTATCCATTTATAAAAGACGGTTGTACCATCGGGATTTCGACTAACAGCACATCGGCGTTCTCCGATGCCTTGATGCCTATTTGGTCTAATTCCCAGAGCCCAATGGCATCCCTACGACCTAGTACATGGCCATGTATTTCCACACTGCCTTCAATTACAAACACATATACTCCTTGGTGCTCACCGTTTAATGCGTAGCTGGCCCATTCTTTGGGCTTCAAAACCCTACGAACAAAATACGCATCTTGCTCCACCTTAATGGAATTACCACCTTGCGGCGTAGCCAAAAATTGCCATTGACTGTCGCGGCCGGACGCATCAAAATATCGTTGATCGTAGCTAGGCTTTAGGTTGCGCACCCTAGGAAGGACCCAAAGTTGTAACAACTTACTCTCATCGGTACTACTCGAATTAACCTCGCTATGCCTAATACCCAATCCAGCCGTCATGTGTTGCACCTCGCCCGCCTTGATGATCTTCGTACACCCCATCGAATCCTTGTGCTGTAACTCGCCTGATAACATAATGGTCACAATTTCCATGTTGTCGTGCGGATGCATTCCAAAGCCCATGCGTGGTGCGATGATATCATCGTTCAGTACCCGCAACGCCCCGAAATGAATCTTCTGCGGGTCATACCAATGGGCAAAGCTGAAGCTAAATTTCGAGTCTAACCACGCCATTTTGGCGACGCCACGGTCTGTTGAGGGGTGGAATTGAATTTTCATGGTATTTGTTACAAAAGACGGTTGCACCTATGGCTTACCGCCGACTGCACTGCCAAATGACTCTGCGTTTCGTAGTTCACCCCCCAATGCTCATTTACACCCCATTCCGCTGGAGGCGATCGCCAAAACCTTGTCATTATGACAGCTCACTGAGCCGATTTATTTGGGATTATCCTTCAAATTGAGCCGGCAAAATATCTACTGCGTCATCTAGGTTAAAAAATAAACACCTCGTTTTTATTGACCGACAAAACCACCAAATCTTTGGGTTTTATATGAGCTTTGCCAATAACTAAGGCATGAAAATGCCATTGTCGCCCTAAATGCGCCAAAGTGGTTAAATGAATAATCGAATGGCGTCCTAAAAATTTCACCTCATCACAAATGGCTTGCGGATGTTCTGCGTTAATTTCGAGTTTAATCGATTCTGGGCGCACCATCATCATGGCTTTTTGGTAATTAGAGGCTTCATTAACCTCAAATTGTCCTAATGGAGTTTTGATACACCCATCCATGATTTCGGTTTCAAATTGATTAATCATGCCAAAAAAACTAGCGCAAAACCGATTTTTAGGATAAAAATACAACTCGTCGGGCTTACCCTGTTGCTGGACAGTACCCTCGTTAATCAAGATGATATTACTAGCAATAGCCATAGCCTCCTCAGGTGAATGGGTAACAATCAAAGCCGTAGCCTGCATAGAATGTAAAAAATGCAGGGTAAAATCGCGTAAATCTTCGTGTAATTTACTATCTAATCCAGAAAATGGTTCATCTAGCAATAAAATCGGTGGATTAGTAGCCATCGCACGAGCTAATGCGACTCTTTGTTGCTCACCGCCAGACAATTCATTGGGATATTTATGCGCCATTTGGGATAAATTAATGGCTTTTAATAAATAATTACACCGCTCATGGATGATATCTTTGGGTAGCTTTCGAATGCCAAAACTAATATTATGCCAAATATCTAAATGGGGAAACAATGAAAAATTTTGAAACACCATACCAATATTGCGTTGTTCTGGTGGTATGAGGATTTTATCGCTGGTAACACATTGCTCCCCAATATAGATTTCGCCTGCATCGGGTTTTTCTATACCTAATAATAAGCGTAAAATCGTCGATTTTCCAGATCCACTAGGACCTAACAAACAATGAATTTCCCCTCGATGAATATCAAAGTTAATTTTGTTAATCGTCGGTTCTCCTTGGTAAGTAAAAACCAAGTCTTTGACAGAACAACTAATGGTCATTACGCATCACCTTTACGGAATAATAAATAGGTATGAGTCCAACCGCTATGATCATTAACGAAGGCAGTCCCATATTAAAGATTCGCTCATCATGGGCATAAAACCATATTTTTGTCGCCAAGGTATCAAAATCGTAAGGTTTTAAGGTTAAGGTTGCTGGTAATTCTTTCAGAACCTCGACAAAAACCAATAAAAATCCAGCTAATAAACTGGGTTTAAGTAAAGCTATATGGATACCCGTAAATATGGAAAACGGCTTTTGCTGTAAACTCCGGGCAACACAATCCATATCGTCGGAGATTTTGCGATACCCCCCTTCTACTGCCCCTAAAGATGCCGCGGCAAATCGGCTATAATACGCTAATAATAAACCTGCAATACCAATAGCAGGAGCAAATTCACTAAAATTGCCCATGTGAACCATCATAATGACGACTCCAATAGCCAATACTGATCCGGGTAAACTATAGGCAATTCTAATACCATAACTCGCCCATTGGTAGCATTTTAAGACCATAGGATGGTCGTGTTTCATAAATCTTTTGGGTGCACATATTATCAAACTCGCCACTAAGGTCATCAACCCAGCCAAACACCCCAACCAAAAACTATTAAATAAGGCTTTGGAATATTCCCACCATATCGTCTGATTAATTGGCGCACTCAATGTCCAATAGAATAAAACACTCATAGGGAAAATAAAACTGACGCAAAACCACACACCAAGTACCACTTGCCAACTAAAATTTGCCCATTTTGAAAGCGTTATAAGTCTTTGATTTTTGATATCTCCACTATATGGAATATGTTCATGGATTTTTTGGGCATAATATTGCATAACTAAGGTAATAAGTAATAGCAACAATGCCACTATACTAGCTTTACCAAAAGATTGGAACCCATACCACAACTCAAATACCCCAACCGATAAAGTGGACAATGAAAAAATCTTTACCGTTCCATAATCTCCTAATACTTCCATCATACACAGTATCAATGATGAACCTAAGGCTGGGCGCACTAAGTTTGGAGCTATTCTAAAATAAATATACCATAAATTATAGCCCATTACCCGACTTAAAGTAATAGCATTGCGAAACTCTTTACCCATAAAGGTTAAAGTTAATAAATACACATAACCATAATTGGCAATCGCTAATACCATAGCCACTGAAAGTGGATTGGCAATCGATATCTTGACAGGTATTCCATGGTTGCGCAAGAAATTTTGGAAAATACCGGCGCTATCCCATACCTCAATAGTAATAATGCCATAAATATACGCTGGCACCGAAAAAGGCAATAGTACGGCAATCGACCATAATTTGCGCCATTTTATATCTAATAAACTAATTACAAAGGCTAGACTATAACCCAATAAGCCACTTAAAATTAAGGTTAACGCAACAACAACGAAAGTATGTTGAATATAGGTTATAATAACTGGAGCAAAATCCGTAATGACTTCCTTCATACTATCATAATCTATTTGACTCAATACCCCAAGTATCGGAGCAATCGCTAATAATGCCGGAATAAAAATCCCCAACATCCAATATCTACTCATTAAACCTAATCTGTAATAATTCCCGGGCAATGTCGATACGATGATTGATGACAAAGTGATAGTTTTTGGTATCCATGGTAGATGGAAGCAAGTTTTTGTTTAAATCTGGTAGCGGTGTATGAGTCTGCACGGGTAACTCAAAGTTGTCTATACTAAAATATTTTTGTGCCTCTGGCGATAATAAGTAGGCGATAAATTTGTAGGCATCCTCTTTGTTTTTAGAACTTTTCATGACACTCACTGCTGATACGGCAATCGGATAACCCATGGAACCAAGGGTGGGCGTGGTAATTGTAATTTTCTTGGTTAAATCTGGGATCTCTGTTAGCAAGAGTCCTAAATAATAGTTGTTTACAATGGCTAACTCACAAATATCCTGTACGACCGCCTTGACTTGGTCGCGGTCATTACCCTGTGGCTTGCGTGCCAAATTCGCCTTTAGGTCTTTCAAAAATTGCCCAATGGCGTCGGGTCGCTCGTTTTTCATTTGCGAGAACAAATCCAAATTATAAATGTGCAACCCATCACGAATACAAATTTTATTTTTATAAACCGGCTTGGCCAAATCCCAAAAACTTTGTAATGGTGGTAAGGACGAACCATTTTTTACGACCACCACCCGCAATCTGTAACTCACCCCCATCCAAGTCTTATCATTGCCTACAAATTTTTCATTGCCTAAGGTGACCATACGCTGAGGGATGACATCGATTAAGCGACTGGTATGCAATTGGTCGTTTAATACACTATTGGTGGAGTACACGATATCAGCTGGCGATTTACCCCCTTCCTGCTTGAGTTTTTCAAATAAATTACTACTGCCATAGTAGGTTTTAACTTCAATCTTTTCCTTTGCCTGAAAGCGATCAATGAGTGGTTTAATCAGGTTTTCAGAGCGGTCGGTGTACACCACCAACGGCGTAGCATACGCGATATTATAGATCAACGCCAGCACGAATATCCCCCCAAATAGCACAAGTTTAGTCAAGTAAGCCATCCAATATGTAATCATTTTCATCATAAAAATCTCCAAACGCCGATTCAAAACCTTGGCTCCCTCGGTTGCACCGTCGGCGGCACTACCCCATGGCGAAATTAGGTGATTCGCCCGGGATGAATACACCAGTCGATGGAGCAATAGTCGCCTATCGATTCTACCACTAAGTAGCAAAAAATCCTAGGTAGTACTACCCATTCATGTGGATAACACCCTTAAAAAGACTGTTGCACCCTCGGTTGCACCGCCGGCGGCACTATGCCCAAGGGCGAAGTTAGGTGATGCACCCGGGGTGAATCTATGCCCAAGGGCGAAGTTAGGTGATGCACCCGGGGTGAATACTTCGGACATGAAGCTGGAAGCAAACACCAACCGGGTAATGAGCTAGCTCGTCCGAGCTTGCGCAAAATCTATTTATGCAAATAAAACTAAATGTTTGTGTTATAATAGGAGCTTCTACGCCAGAATGACAGAATCGATGCCTACTAGGTTTTAATCGAGGCTTCAATTTGAGGATTAGCTACCCTACTGCTTAGTAGGTCGCTGTATCCAAATAGCCTAACACCTTGTTGAAAACACTGAAAAATATGAAAAAAATCTACATCCTCATCGTTCTGGCCACCTGCATTCTTGGCTTTTTTCTTTTTGACCTACAGGCCTACCTGACTCTAGAGAAATTAAAAATCCACTTGCTCCAATTTGAAACCCAACGCCAAGAATCACCACTAGGAGTAGCCGCCATATTTTTGGTCGCGTATGTGCTAATCACCGCATTATCCTTACCTGGGGCGGCCATTTTGACCTTAGCCGCTGGTGCCTTATTTGGTTTAGGCTTGGGTACGCTGATCGTCTCCTTTGCCTCGAGTCTGGGCGCCACCTTGGCTTTTCTGGTGGCTCGTTATCTACTACGCGACACAGTACAACAACGGTTTGGCTCGCACCTAAAAACCATTAACCAAGGAATGCTCAAAGACGGCGCTCTATACCTCTTGACTTTGCGTTTGGTACCCGCGTTTCCGTTTTTTTTGATCAACCTAGTCATGGGACTTACACCCATAAATACCTTTAAGTTTTACTGGGTTAGTCAATTGGGGATGTTCGCCGGAACCCTAGTCTATGTCAATGCAGGTACTGAACTAGCCCGTATTACCAGTCTATCAACCATTGTCTCACCCAGTTTATTATTATCTTTTACACTGCTCGGCATATTTCCTTTCATAGTCAAAGGCATTTTATCCTATATTCAACAACGCCGCATTTACGCCCGATGGAAACGCCCAGCCGTATTTGATCGCAACCTCATTGTCATCGGCGCAGGTGCGGGTGGTCTAGTAACTTCTTACATCGCCGCAGTGGTCAAAGCTAAAGTTACCTTAATCGAAGAAAGCAAAATGGGTGGCGATTGTCTGAACTACGGCTGTGTACCTAGCAAAGCCTTAATAAAATCTGCAACCGTTGCCCAATACCTACGCCACGCCGACGACTACGGCTTAAACGCCATGGAACCCCAATTCAGTTTTCGCAAGGTCATGGAACGCGTACACGCCGTGATCGCCGCCGTAGCCCCCCACGACAGCGTAGAACGCTACACCGAATTGGGTGTTGAAGTCATACAAGGTCGAGCCCATATCATCGATCCTTGGACCATCGAAATCCGTTCAGCTAACGGGACCCATCCGGAGAAAATCCAAAAATTGACCACCCGTAGCATCGTCATTGCCACAGGTGCTAGCCCCTTTGTGCCACCCATACCCGGAATAAACGAAGTAGGCTATGTTACCAGCGACACGATATGGGAAGAGTTCGCAAAATGGGATACCATCCCAGCACGGTTATTGGTCCTAGGTGGCGGACCTATTGGTTGCGAATTGGCACAGAGCTTTGCCCGCTTAGGCTCACAAGTAACCCAAATACAACAAGATGCTTATATTATGCCTCGCGAGGACCGGGATGTATCGGAACTTGTGCGTCAAGCCTTGACGCACGACGGCGTCCATGTATTGACCCATCACCAAGCCATCCGTTGTGAACGGGAGGGTGATCGCAAATTTATCGTCGTCGTACACCAAAACCAAGAAAAACGCCTCGAATTTGACGCCCTATTGTGTGCGGTCGGGCGTAGTGCCCGCTTAAAAGGCTATGGGCTGGAGGAATTAGGTATTCCAACCCAGCGCACGGTACTCGTCAATGAATATCTGGCCACCCTCTATCCCAACATTTACGCAGTCGGTGATGTCGCGGGTCCCTACCAGTTTACCCACACTGCAAGCCACATGGCTTGGTACGCCGCTGTCAACGCATTGTTTAGTGGATTTAAAAAATTTAAAGTCGATTATTCGATCATACCTTGGTCAACCTTTACCGACCCTGAAGTCGCACGCGTAGGCTTAAACGAACAAGAAGCCAAAGATAAAAATATTCCCTACGAAGTAACACAATACTCTATGGACGAACTAGACCGAGCGATTACCGACAGTGCCACCCAAGGTTTTGTTAAAGTGCTCACGGTACCGGGCAAAGATAAAATTTTAGGAGTCACCATCGTCGGTCACAGCGCAGGTGATATTATCACCGAATTTGTTCTGGCGATGAAATATGGTCTGGGTCTCAATAAAATCCTTGGCACGATCCACATTTACCCTACTTTCGGCGAAGCCAATAAATATGTAGCAGGTGAATGGAAACGCGCGCACGCACCACAAAAAATCCTGTCTTGGCTGAAGCACTTCCATGCTTGGCGACGCGGTGGGTAAAAGTCCATCCGCCCTGTCTATATTCATCTATCTTCAGCCATCACCTTAGAATGAGAAACCTCCATGAGTAAACCTTCCACCAAACCACCTATAGAACCTATAGACACTCCATTCAACCGACGGCGGTTTACCACCTCTGTGGCTACCTTAGCCGTGGGCCTGGGCCACTTCAACTTGGCTCGTACAGCCCAAGCCGAAACCTTTGATCACACCCACGCATGGTGGACTACCTTACTCAAAAAGCATGTAGTGGTACTAGAGTCGGGGCAGGCTTCGCAAGTTCGCTATGCCGGATTTATGGCAGATCGCGCAAGCCTCAGAACCTACTTAAACGCCTTATCGGCAGTTACCCTCGCCACCTTTGCCACTTTTTCCAAGCCACAACAACAGGCTTTTTTGATCAATGCCTACAATGCTTTCACCATCGAGCTCATTCTGACCAAATACCCTCACTTACCATCGATTCGGGATTTAGGCAATATCCTATCTAGTCCATGGGAACGCCAATGGATTAAACTACTCGATAAACAGGTATCGCTAGATGACATCGAACACGCTATGCTACGCAAACCGGGCGTTTACGACGAACCCAGAGTACATTTTGCGGTCAACTGTGCCTCCATTGGTTGCCCACCGCTACGCGAAGAAGCCTTTGTCGCCGAACATCTAGCCACGCAATTGAGCCAACAAACCCTCCGTTTCCTGTCTGACCGTAGCCGCAACCGCTGGAACCCTAGCTCTATGCGTCTGGAAGTATCCAAAATCTTTGACTGGTACGCTATCGACTTCCACAAAAACCACCAAGGCATCGCATCGTTGGTAACTTTTTTGGGCCAATACGCCGACCAGTTAGCCGATGCCCCAGATGACCGCGCTCGAATCCGCGCAGGTCAATTCGACCTCGTGTATTTGAACTACGACTGGAAATTAAACGATGCTAAGGCTACGGTATCCTAAGGCAAAACCGTTGCACCATCTGCTGGTGCTGATCCACGAGCTGTCATAATTACAAGACTTCCGCGATCCCCCCATCTTTATTTCCGAAGATGATCATGATAGGTGCTCCCAGTCTCGCATATTGAGTATATGCGAGACTGGGAGCGGAAGCGCAATGGATGGCACAACAAATTGGAGCGCCTACATAACGCAGTCATTTGGCAGTGTAGCCGCGGCACCAGCCGATGGTGTAACCGCCTGTTTGATGCTTTTCTCAATTCGGATAGCCTACAACTATCTAAACCCTTGAGGTTTTGTAAAAGTGCTGACGCTGGGTTGTCTGTTCATCTCACTTGCCTCCCTCACACCGCACTGCGCACCGTAACCCGTAGCACCGTGCCACCCAAAAATTCAAACTTCGCGGGCGGGTTGCCGTTTTGCTTGAGCCAAAATTGCACCCGGCCTATGCCTGAGCCTCTGCGCTCAATCATGTTCATTTCGCGCATTACATCCAATATCGCCGGGTTGCGCCGAGACGCTACCCCCTCCTGAAAGTTCTCTACATTCGCTGGTGGGTACAAGGCTCCAGGGCTTTGAATTTCCACGCGATCATGCAACCAGCGAATTTGCAGGGTCCCGCCCAAGGCATAGTCGCGGTGCGCAATGGCGTTGTGGATCAGCTCACGCAAGGCCTTTTTGGGATAACTGTGTTGCACTCTTTCCTCGGTGCCCATCTGAAAAGAGCGTTGCTTGATGTGGGCATCGAGCAAGGCGTCGATCTTTTCACGGGTGGCGTACAAATTGGTGTTGATCTCCAAACTCTGCACCACCTCGTCGGCTAGGGTATGACCATCGTATTGGTCAAATTGCACCAGACCCGCTCCCGCTGCCATGCCTTTTTTGTAGCCGGCACTTGTGGTCTTGCCAAAGCACACCAATCCGGCATAGGTGGGGGCATTTGATCTGAGGTCAAGCAAATTGAGCGCGGCCAGTTGCAGTGGCAAATCCCGCTGGTTGGCCTCGATGGTTTCAGAGGACACGGTGAGCGCTCGGTAAGAATAAAATGCTTCTTTGTCCAAGTCGTCGATGCTGGTGCGTGGACAAGGCATGCAATCAAAACTCAGCCCAGCACGATGCCTCCTAGCCTCGTGAATGCGGGTTTCTTGCTCCGGGGTGGCTTCGCGAGTGGTATTGCCCACGCGCACCCAAATTTTTTTATCAAACCGATGCGGTGCACTCGATGAAGTGTCTATACGCACGACCAAAACATCACCTACTTCGCTTTGAAATCTTTCAAAATTCACAGCAACTTCTGGGCGAATCAATCCATCGCTCAGCCAATTGATGATTTTTTGTTCATCCTTATCTCGATATGGGTAGCCCGAAAGCCCGCCTCCAGCCTTGTCGTCTTTCACCCCTATCAAAAAATAACCAGGGGTTTGCACATCGCTCAAGTCGTTGGCAAAGGCGCACAGAGTGCGACCTAGCTGGCTTTGAATGCCGTCAAAGTCAAACTGAGCCGTGCGCTCCAAGCGCTCGCCCTCGGGCTGGGCGATCAGCGCTTGGAGCAGTTTAGACAGGCTGTATTCTTCTCTGGTTGCTTGCATGTTGATGGTTTCTCAATTTTATGTTTTTCTTAGTTTGATGCTTTTCTCAATTCGAATAACTTGTGGTCATTTAGGTTTTCTGGTTGATGCGTAGCTTGTCTGTTCATCTCACTTGGGACCCCCTCACACCGCACTGCGCACCGTAACCCGTAGCACCGTGCCACCCAAAAATTCAAACTCCGCGGGCGGATTACCGTTTTGCCGGAGCCTAGCTTGCGCAAGCGCAATGCCCCGTCCAAAACGCTCGACCATTTGTAAGAGAAACATGACAAAGCTGATGTGTGGGTTGCGCTGCTCGCTGTATTGCCCAAAGTTTTCTTGGGTTACTGGAGGCACAGGGCCACCTGGACTCAAAATTTCGACATGCTTTTCAAACCAATTGATTTGAATAGCCCCGCGTAAAAAATAATCTCGATGGGCTATGGCGTTGTTGACCAGTTCACGCAAGGCACTAAAGGGGTAATGCTGGCGCTCCACCTCTCGCATGCCCTCGGTCGTAAAAGTGGATTCCATGTTGGCTTTGAGTAGCGCGTCCAGGCGTTCGCGCATGACCAACATCGGTAGGGCAAAGGCATCATGAAATTTGATGGGGCTAGCCTTGTCTAGTCCCGCATAGCGAATAAACTGCACGATCGATGCCGCATGAGCCAAACCTTTGCGCTGGTTATCTCTGCCCGTGTGGCCAAAGCAAACCATGCCTGCCACCGTCGGGCAATCTCGATGCAAGTCATACAAATTCAGCCCAGCAAGTTGATGTTTGATGGATCGCTGGTTCTCCTCTAGCACCTCCTCGGTGTCCACCAACCCCCGAAAAGCTCGAAACATCGACAGGTCGATGTCATCCAAACTAGCCTCAAGGCAGGCTCTGGCATCCGCATTGAGGCCAGTGCGTCTGCGTTTGCACTCAATCAAATACTGCTCGTGTAGTGCGTTGGCGCGTGTGGTTATAGACCCCATGCGTACCCAAATTTGGCTTTCAAATCGATGTGGGCATAGAGCTGAGCTTGGCACCTCAATCAGCAGTACATCGCCTTCTGGATGCAAAAATGAATCCACCTTAAAAGCCATTGCAGGTCCAATAAAAGTACCTTGTCGCGCGTCGTCTTGGCTTGGGTTATTCAGCCAAGCGACGATTTTTTGAACATCTGCATCTTGGTATTGGTAGCCCGAAAGTCCACCACCAACCTTGTCGTCTTTCACCCCTATCAAAAAATAGCCGGGGGTTTGTGTATCGCTCAAGTCGTTGGCAAAGGCGCACAGAGTGCGACCTAGCTTCCTTCGAATGCCGTCAAAGTCAAACTGAGCCGTGCGCTCCAAGCGCTCGCCCTCGGGCTGGGCGATCAGCGCTTGTAGCCAAGCTTCATCACGGAGTTTAGACATATCAGGTTTCCTTTGTGCATTTGTTTGGATTCATTTGAGCAGTTGCCCAATGCACTCAACCAACGGTTGCCACACCGCTTGCACACTGGGTGTTTGCAGTAACTTGAAGGCTTTTGCGCCCACTTCGGTGAGGGTGTTGATTTGCTCCAAGCACTGATTCAAAGCGCCCCAGCCTTTGGTGAGGCGGTCAAAAAACTGCTTTTTCTGTGGTGCTTGCATACTGGAGTCCAGCACATTGATACGGTGTTGCGCCACTTGGCCGAGCAGGTTTTCTACTTCCACACCCAATTGGCGCAGGGCTTTGTCACAGTCCTGTGCGGGCACATCGCTGGCAGTCAGCGCACGGCCCACCTCAGCCTTCAAGTCCATCAGGTGCAGGGTAGCGGCGTTGCACAAGGTGATTTGTTGTTGCACCAAGGCTTGCGCCTGCGCTTGGGACTCGGCATGGGCTTGGGCGGCGGCATCTGCTTGGGCCTTGGCATGAGCACCCCCCCCGTGTTGGGTCATCTGGATGTGGTTGGTGTTGTTGGCGGTATTGTGGTTCATATTGTGATTGTCAATGTGGATGTTGAACAAACCTGCTAAATTGATTTTTTGGCTAACAAATAAGGTTTGCACCCAAGTAAAGCCCTTGACCAATCCGTCGCGCTCGCCTTCGGCTCGCAAAGCCCGCTCCTTCCAGTCGTTATCCAAGTCGCGGGTGCTGTGCTTAGCCAAAATCTGCCCTTCGCGGTTGAGGCCAGCGTCCAGTTCCTGCATGCTCTGCGGGCTACGCCGCTCGCTCTCATTTAACCCTAGTAGCGCCAAATCTTTGGCCAAGACCTTCACATTGCCTTTGCCGCGCAAGGTCTCAAAAGGGTCTTCGGCGCAGGCTTCGAGCACCTCTTGCCAGTCAAAAGGCTGGCCGTTCATGTAGGCACGGCACTCCACTTCAGCCTCTTGGTAGGCACTGTTCTCGCCAAACAGCAGTTCAAACAACCGCAAACGCAACTTGGCCAAGTACCAGCCCGCCCGTGCGCCCTGCACTTGCAGGGTCAGGCTACGCAGTGCCGTGTCTAGGCTTACCACGGCCTCGCTGGCCTCCCCTTGTAGCCACACACCTGTGCGCCATATACGGGTGTCGCCCCAGACTTCTTGCGCACTGCGGGCGGCAAACTGGTGCAGTACCGCATCGGGTAGCAGGCGCTCAAAGCGCACTTCAAATTTCAGCACTTCTCCGCTGTCTGCTGGATGGGTGTCTCTGAATGGATGCTGAGGTACAGCGTGGTCACTTAGCATGGGCGACAAAATCACCTCCCCCCCCTTTTCAAAGCGGTCCTTCGCCTTAAACGCCAGCTTAAAGTGTAGCAGTAAATCGAGCAAAAACTGGCTGTGCGCGTCACTTTGGGCGTCAAAAGGCAAGGTCAAGCGCTGGTTCAGGGCTTGACCTTCTGGATCCAAAAAAGCCAAGCGGATTTTTTCGATGTTGAGTTTGCCACCAAAGCGTTGGCGACTATTGCCGTATTCTAGCACATGGTAAAGAGAGTGGATAATCCAGTTCGGGTCTAACACCACCCAGTCACCTTGAATCTTCAATTCGTCAAATTGTAACGCCAACCCCAAGATGTCCAAAGCCTTGAAGGCGGCGGTTAATTCATCAGCGTATAAACCGATGTCAAAGGCTATTTGCTCGGCTTCGCGACGCCTGATGATGGCTTTTTGGCGGTACTGCGCTTGCAAGGCTTGGTTTAGCTCATTCCATTTTCTCAACATACCGTTACCCAAAACTTTAGGGGACGCGAGGAGTTGATGCAAGGCGCTTTGAAACG
>JASGCH010000135.1 GCA_030054245.1 Gammaproteobacteria bacterium
TTCAGCAAAACCACTTAATCACTCTAATTTAAGTTTTTGTTTATCCACTAATTCTTTAAAAATTTTATACTCTTGGTGAATTTGTTCAGTAAACTCTGCTGGAGTATTGGCCACAATGATAGCCCCAGTATCTTCAACCTTTTTACGCACACTAGGGTCTTCCAAAGATTTTTTAGTGGCGGCATAGATTTTATCCACTAGGTCTTTGGGTAAGTTTTTAGGTCCGTGTAAGCCATAATAAGCTAAGCGATTGACTGCTTCCAAACCAACCTCCTTAAAGGTAGGAACACTCGGCATACTGGGCAGTCTATAAGGAGCCATGATGACAATGGGAATCAGTTTTTTATCTTGAATAAATGGCAAAGCAGACGGGAGATTGTCCACCATAATTTCCACTTGACCAGCCACCAAATCTCTAAGTGCCGGACCCGCACCAGGATAAGGAATATGCACCATAAAGGTTTGCGTCAGGCTTTTAAACAATTCTGCCAATAAATGACCAATTGAGCCGGTACCCGCGGTGGCATAAGAATACTTTCCTGGATTGGCTTTAAGCTCTTTTAAAAAACTTGCATAATCCCTAGCCGGAAAGCTCGGATGTACCAAAATAACATTGGGTGTAGCCGCTATGTTTGTAATCGGCGTAAGGTCAGTCAGCGGGTTATAAGGAGTTTTTGGATTGATAGCGGGACCCGCGGCCGTGGTGGACACCGTAGCCATACCCAAAGTGTAACCATCATTCGGTGCACGAATAACTTCGAGTGCCCCAACCGATCCAGCCCCTCCTGGTTTATTGACAATGACCAAAGGTTGCCCCAAATTTTTAGACAAAGATTCGGACATGACTCGGGCAATAATATCGGTGGTACCACCAGGCGCAAAAGGCACCACCAACCCAATAGGCTTATTGGGATAGGTTTGTGAGTGTGCCATTACCATACCAAAAAAATAGAGGAGCCCAAGTTTTATCAAAAGTTTTATCATAAGCATTTTTCTTACAAATACATTTGTTGTGGTAAAAAAATTATAATACAAAATCAACCAAATTTACACACTCCATTTACTGACTCACACGGTCACTTTGAGCCCAATGCCCACCTACTTGCACCATACCTTGGGGAGGAGAATAATAAGCATTGGGAACACCGCGCAAGGCGGTTTTCATAAAGTTAATCCAGATGGGTAAACTCAACCCTCCACCGGTTTCTCGTTCACCTAAAGATTGTGGAATTTCAAATCCTACCCAGCTCACCCCAGTTAAGCTGGGATGAAAGCCAGCAAACCAAGCATCTTTGGAATCATTGGTAGTTCCAGTTTTACCATACAAATCGGCTCTAGCCAAAAGGGCTGGTGCACTAGCGGCGGTGCCGGAGCGAGTTACTTCATGCAACAATTCACTCATTATAAATGCGTTTTCTGCTGAAATCACCCTATTAGCAGGGGACAAATCCTCGGCTATCCGCTCAAACAATATATTTCCATCTACATCTTCTATTTTGGTAATTAAATAAGGGGTAAGCAAATAACCACCGTTGGCCACCACTGAATAAGCCACGGCCATTTCTAGAGGCGTCACGCTACCGGTGCCCAAAGCTAGCGTGTAGTTTTGCGGATGTTTTTCTAGCTCAAAACCAAATTTTGTTAACCAATTCCGTGCCTCTGACAATCCTACTTGTTGTAGTAATCTAACCGTCGGAATATTCCTAGATTTAGCCAAAGCCACGGACAGCGGGATATCACCCAAAAATTGTCGATCATAATTTTGTGGCGACCAAGGCTCACCACCGGTTTGTTTACTGTCTAAACGCAGAGGAGTATCACTGATTAAAGAGCCACCGTAATACCCTTTCTCAATGGCCGCTGAGTAAATAAAAGGTTTGATACTTGAACCTGGCTGACGCCAAGCTTGGATGGCATGGTTAAACTTACTTTTTTGAAAATCAAACCCACCTACCAATGACTTTATACCACCCGTTTGTGGGTCTAAGGCAATAAAAGCGCCATTTACTTTGGGTAATTGGGTAAGATACCAATTGCCGTTGGCGTGATGCAAAACCCTGATGACTGCACCAGGTCTTAGCACATTATTTCCTTCTGAATCCGGTTTTGCCAAAACCGTTTTGGCTTGTTTGAGTCCATCTCCTACCAATTCAATCAGCTCTTGGTTAGGTCTATAAGCTTTGATTTTAGTGCGCGTTACCTCGCTTACCACAGCGGTTATCATTTCAGCTTTATCTGGAAATTGCCGCCCCACTTTTGTCAATACTCTAGGCAAATCTTCAGTGTTTTTAGGCAAATCCACATAATGTTCTGGACCGCTGTAGGGACGCCGTGCTTCGTAGTCAAATAAACCGGTTCTCAAAGATTGGAAAGCGGCTTCTTGCCAGCTATAGTTTATACTGGTATACACTTTCAAACCATGGGTATAGATATCTTCTCCATAAATACTATAGACCATTTGCCTAGCCAATTCATTGACATAATCCGCCATATTTTGCTTCAAATGAGATGGTCTTTGAGAATGGGAAATGGCTTGTTGTTTAGCTTGGATGGCTTGTTGGGCTGAAATATAACCCAAATCTTCCATGCGACTTATAATGTATTCTTGGCGGATTTTGGCCCTGCCCGGATTGACCACTGGATTATAAGCTGAGGGTGCTTTCGGCAAGCCCGCTAACATAGCGGATTCGGCGATGGAAACTTTTTCGAGAGGTTTGTTAAAATATACTTGTGCCGCACTGGCAAAGCCATAAGCTCTTTGCCCTAAGTAAATTTGATTTAAATAAATTTCTAAAATTTTTTCTTTACTAAGCTCTTCTTCAAGTTTCAACGCCATCAATAACTCGACCATCTTGCGTGTGAGCGTTTTTTCCGTCGATAAATAGACATTCCTGACCAGTTGCATAGTGATGGTCGAAGCTCCTTGCCCCTTGACTTGGTATAAATTACTCCAAGTAGCACGAAGTAGTCCGATATAATCAACGCCTTTATGGTGATAAAAGCGAGAATCTTCGATGGCTAGAACTGCCTGCACGACTGATTTAGGAATCTGTTCCAAAGGAACAAATCGCCTTTTTTCAATGCCAAATTCACCCAATATTTTTCCATCTTCAGACCATACCACCATCGACTCTCTCGGACGGTATTCGTATAAACCTTCAACTGGAGGCAATTTGGGTTTTAAATAAAAATACACAAATAACACCCATAAAGTTAGAGCCAAAATGCCAACGCCTAGCCAAGCAAGACATTTCCACAGTAATTCAGGGATATTTTTAAACATATAAGATTAAACAATACAAGCGAGTCCACGCGAAATAAAACTGTTGCACCAGCCGGTGGTGCAATAGTCTTTCTTCGGAAATGAAGCTAGGGGCGATCGCGGAAGCCTTTTAATTATGACCGCTCACCGAGCGGCACCAGCCGTCGGTGCAATAATCTTATGATGAGACCTTTGCACAACTGGCTACACTGCCAAATTACTGCGTTATGCGGTACTCACCAGCTCATTTACACCCCAGTAAATTCCGCTGGTTGCGTGCCGCTAAGCCTTGTACTTTGGCACTTCGCCCGAGTTGTGCAAAGGTCTCATGATGATAAACTCTGCACAACTGCCAAGTAAGCTGGCAAATTAATGGGGTCCGAATTGGTATTGGCCGCCAATCTGTGCGAGCCGAACCGAGCGATAACGACTTGTGCTTTAGGATGAATAAATAACGCTTGCCCGTAAACACCTCTGGCCATATACCAACCCTCTTCGATGGGGGCCACCCACCACATAGCCCGGTAAGAACACCCTGGTAAGGTAGAATAGCCCGCTGGGGTAAACTTATCCACATCGTTACCCTGCTCAATTTCAGCCACCACCGCAGGCGGAATAATTTGCTCATGCCCCATGGCTCCTTGTTGACTCAACATCAAACCCAGTCGAGCCAAGTCTCTGGTGCAAGTTAACAAACCGCCTCCGGCAAATACATTGCCAGCGATATCTAGGGAAATTCTGGCATCTTGCTCACAACCTAGTGGTTGCCATAATTTTTCAGATATCATCTGTGGCATAGCAGTACTCGTAATCCTTTGCATGATCCACGCCAGCACATCGGTATTCACCGTTAAATAAGTAAATTTTTCGCCATGTCTCCCTGCCGCCTGCACCGTCGTCAAGTAATGGTAGATACCTAAACTGTTGCTTGCGTCAAAGTCTTTTTGTGGCCAAATCGCTGACGACCGCATATATTTCCATATTCCAGATTCAGGATCAGAATATACTTCGGTGTAATTTAAGCTGGTTTGCATATCTAAAACCTGCTGTACCGTTGCTGTCGCAAACGCCGAATTGGCGAGCTCAGGGACATAGTGTGTAACCCTTTGTGTAGGGTCTAATAATCGATGATAAATCATATCCAGTGCCAGCAAACCAAACACCGATTTAGTCACCGAAAAGCAAGCATGCAATCCAGTCTCTTTAAGTGCATTAAGGTATTTTTCATAGACGATTCTTCCTTTATGCAAGACCACTATACCATCCGTATAAGAGGCTTGTAAGTAATCATCCCAAACCAAGCTCTCCCCCCACATATCTTTAAATTTTAGGCGGCTAAAATCTAAACTTTGCGTATGAGGCAAAGGAGTCTGTTTAGTCTGAG
>JASGCH010000136.1 GCA_030054245.1 Gammaproteobacteria bacterium
CATTGAGTCGCTTAGGAGCCGACTTGTTAAGTCAAACCTTGTGTAATTGGCGACATCTTCAAGCTCAACCTCAATCGACGATTGGGGTAATGTATGCGCCTAAAATCGAAAAACACCATACACACATTATCTGGGAGGGTCTGGCACTCGATATGGTTAATAAGACCCGAGCGTTTAACCCGCATCCTGGAGCTTATGCTTATTTGCGCGGGGATTTTGTAAAAATTTGGGATTGTGAGATGGGGAAAGATGGTGGCATGGCAGTCGTACCTGGAACCATTATCGCCATTCACTTAACCGGAATAATCGTGGCAACTGGGGATAATAAAACTATTGTGATCAAGGAGTTACAAAAATCAGGAGGTAAGAGGCTTTTGGCGTGGGAATTTGCCAATGGTTTGCGATTATGCGTTGGCGAAGTATTTCACTAAGGAAGCATGTGGTACGACGGTCTTTATTTCCTAATAAATTGACTTATAATATAGCAGGATCAACGAGGACGGTTGTTAATCTTACCGAGTAAATGTGAGACCTTTGCACAAGCTCGGACGAGCTACCAAATTGCAAGGCTTGAGCGTGCGTTCCCAGCGAACGGAGGGACATAACGCAGTAATTTGGCAGTGCAGTTGGCGGTAAAACCGATGGCGCCAAAGTCTCAAGTCCGTTGGATTCGTTCTGGTTTGGTAGGGATGGTAACAAAGATCGTTCCAAAACCTCGGGCGAGCCGTCATAACTACAAGGATTCGTTGCGCGCAACCGGCGTAATTTACGAGATGTTCATTCTGGAACGCAGTAATTTGACAGCTGGTTATGCAACGGTTTTCCCATTTATATTGGTTTGCATGCTCAATTTTTTAAAACCTAAATTTCCCCAAGCCGTATTAGCTTTAGCCGATGGTGCCTATTATGTGGGTTATTCTATTGGCACCTCAGGGCTGGCAGTGGGAGAATTGGTATTTAACACAGCGATGACTGGTTACCAAGAAATATTAACTGACCCTAGTTATAAACAGCAAATTGTAACCTTTACTTATCCCCATATCGGCAATTATGGCACGAACGAAGAAGATATAGAATCATCACAAATACAGGTATCTGGGTTGGTGATTCGAGAGTTGACTCAGCATCCTTCGAATTGGCGATCTCAACAATCGTTACATCAGTATTTGAAGCTAAATCATAAAGTTGCTATTTCACATGTGGATACGCGTGCTATTACGCACCGATTAAGACAATCTGGAGCCCAAAATGCCGCTATTTTAGGCTTAACACCGGATCAACCCATGACTCCTGAGCTGATACAAACGACCATTTTGGTGGCGCAACAAGCCTCTAGTATGGAAGGGCAAGACCTCGCTCAGTTGGTTACAACTTCAGAGATTTATTCTTGGAATCAGGGGTTTTGGCAACTGGATTCGGGTTATACCATGGCAACCGATGCAGAATTTCATGTGGTGGTCGTAGATTTAGGAGTGAAATTTAACATTTTGAGATGTTTAGTGACTAGTGGTTGCCGGGTAAGCGTGGTACCTGCAAAGAGCACTTTTGCTGAAATAGCCGCTCTAAATCCACATGGAGTGTTTTTATCGAATGGTCCGGGAGATCCTGATCCTTGCTTGTATGCTATTGACCTAGCAAAGCAATGTTTTCAACATAAAATCCCACTGATGGGAATTTGTTTAGGACACCAAATCATGGCTTTGGCTTGCGGTGGTAAAACTTTTAAGATGAAGTTTGGGCACCATGGTAGCAATCATCCCGTGCAAGATTTACACACCAAACAAGTGTATATATCTTCACAAAACCATGGGTTTGCAGTGGACATGGAGTCTTTATCAGAAACCCAAGTGATAAAAACTTTTGTCAGTTTGTTCGATGGAACTTTACAAGGATTTGAACGCCTAGACGGGGTTCCTGCTTTATGTTTTCAAGGACATCCAGAAGCTTCCCCTGGTCCGCAAGAGTTGCAGGGGTTATTTCATAAGTTTATTCAATACATGCGAGAAAATAAATATGCCTAAACGCACTGATTTACACCGTATATTAATTCTCGGAGCGGGTCCTATTGTCATTGGGCAAGCTTGTGAATTTGATTACTCGGGCGTACAGGCGTGTAAAGCATTGAAAGAGGAAGGGTATAAGGTGATACTCATCAATAGCAATCCGGCGACTATTATGACCGATCCGGAAATGGCTGATGCAACTTATATAGAACCTTTGCAGTGGCAGGTTGTGAGGAAAATTATCGAAAAGGAGCGACCGGATGCTATTCTGCCGACCATGGGGGGGCAGACGGCTCTGAATTGTGCCTTGGATTTGTGGAAACACAAAGTTTTGGAAGAATTTGCGGTAGAACTTATAGGAGCTAGTCCAGAAGCTATCGATAAAGCTGAAGATCGTCAGAAGTTTAAACAGGCTATGCAGAAGATTGGGTTGCAAAGTGCTCGCTCGGGTATTGCCAAATCTTATGCAGAAGCTTGTGTAATACAGAGTGAATTGGGGTTTCCAATTGTCATTCGACCTAGTTTTACTTTAGGAGGAACAGGAGGGGGGATAGCTTACAATCCTGATGAATTTCAAGATATTTGTCAGCGAGGATTGACGGCTTCTCCAGTGCATGAACTCTTGATTGAAGAATCTTTGTTGGGCTGGAAAGAGTTTGAGATGGAGGTGGTGCGCGACCAAGCAGACAACGCTATCATAGTCTGTTCTATCGAAAATTTGGACCCTATGGGAGTACACACTGGTGATTCTATTACAGTGGCTCCAGCTCAAACGCTGACGGATAAGGAGTATCAATTGATGCGCAACGCTTCGTTGGCGGTTTTGCGTGAAATTGGGGTGGATACGGGTGGTTCCAATGTTCAATTTGCGGTTAATCCAAGAAATGGCAAAATGGTGGTTGTTGAGATGAACCCTCGAGTGTCTAGGTCATCTGCTCTGGCCTCTAAAGCCACGGGGTTTCCGATAGCCAAAATAGCCACCAAATTGGCTTTGGGATACACTCTGGATGAACTAAAGAATGACATTACTCAGCAAAAAACGCCGGCTAGTTTTGAGCCTAGTATTGATTATGTAGTGACTAAAATTCCGAGGTTTACTTTTGAAAAATTTCCGCAAGGCAATGATCGATTAACGACACAGATGAAATCAGTGGGTGAGGTCATGGCGATGGGTCGGTGCTTTCAAGAATCTCTACAGAAAGCTTTGAGGGGTTTGGAAATGAGTGCAGATGGCTTGAACCCTCAATCTAAAGACCTATCTTTGGTAAAAAGAGAGCTGAGGAATCCTGGGTCCAAACGCATTTTTTATGTGCGGGATGCTTTTGAGCTAGGATTGACGGTGGAAGAAATCTATGAGATTTCGGGCATTGATCCTTGGTTTTTGCACCAAATAGCTGAGTTGGTCAAGATAGAAATTGGCTTAGTGGGTTTAACTTTGTCGGATTTGGGTGTGGAAGATATTTGGATTCTAAAAGAAAAAGGGTTTTCTGATAGTCGCTTAGCAACCTTGTTGGGGGTTTCTGAAGATAAAATGCGTAGCTTTAGGACACAGAATCATATTCGACCCGTGTACAAACGCGTGGATACTTGTGCCGCTGAGTTTTCTACAGATACAGCCTATTTTTATTCGACTTATGAAAGAGAGTGTGAGGCACTCCCTAGCTCTCGTCAGAAAATTTTTATTTTGGGGGGTGGTCCCAATCGCATAGGACAAGGCATAGAGTTTGACTATTGTTGTGTTCATTCGGCCATAGCCCTGCGGGAAGAAGGTTATGAAGTCATTATGGTCAATTGTAATCCAGAAACTGTTTCTACAGACTATGATACCAGTGATAGGTTGTATTTTGAGCCACTTACTTTAGAAGATTTTTTAGAAATTTACCATGCAGAGAGTCAAAATGGTAGCATTATTGGCACATTGGTGCAATTTGGTGGACAAACTCCGTTAAAATTGGCTTTGGAGCTTGAAAAAGCCGGCGTTAAAATGCTAGGTACTCCACCTGACATGATAGATGTAGCAGAAGATCGCCAACGGTTTCAGCAAGTATTACATCAATTAAAAATTAACCAACCACCCAACGCCACGGCGCGTAGCCAGCAAGAGGCTCTTGAAAAGGCTGAAACCTTAGGCTATCCTCTCATTGTTCGGCCGAGTTATGTTCTAGGTGGAAGGGCTATGGCTATCGTCAGAGAACCTCAGGATTTGCTAGAATACACCCAGAGAGCAGTAGCTGCCAGTCCCGATTCCCCTATACTGTTGGATCGTTTTTTAAATGATGCGATTGAATGCGATATAGACTGTATTCGTGATCACTTGGGGCAAGTTTTTTTTGGTGGCATTATGGAGCATATTGAGTTAGCTGGAGTGCACAGCGGAGATTCGGCAAGTTCTCTGCCCGTCACCAGTCTGCCACCTGAAATCATTCAAGAGCTCAAACAAAATACCAAAGCTATTGCCGATGCCTTGAATGTAAATGGGCTGATTAATATGCAGTACGCTATTCAAAAAATGGAGGGTCAGTATAAGGTTTTTGTGTTGGAAGCAAACCCTAGGGCTTCTAGAACAGTGCCATTTGTATCCAAAGCTACTGGGATTCCTCTGGCAAAAGT
>JASGCH010000137.1 GCA_030054245.1 Gammaproteobacteria bacterium
GTCAGATAGGTGCCGTTTCCGAGCGTCCAAGCACTCGTTGCTGACGGCACTATTGGGTAGCTATAGCTATGAGGTTCTGCAAGTTGATGTCGCAGGAAATTCGGGTAGTATCTCCAGTCCATTGGGGGTGAACTATGTCAATTCAGAACCCTTATTTAACTTTCAATTGTTGCCCATCAGTGATACTGGGACGAGTATGTGGGACGGGATCACCAGTCATTCCACTATACAAGTGGTAGGTTTAAGCTCTGGGAACAATAGTTGGAAATATAAAATGGATACCGATTCTTGGCAAACTGGCGTAGGGAGCACTTTTATAGCCTCTTTGGGGAGTCATAATTATCAGGTGTATCAGGTGGATAGTTCATCAAACACGACGACTTCTACCCATACCTTGAAGATGGTATTAGACAATGTTGCTCCTAGTTCATTGACTATCTTGGTGAATGATAGCGGGAGTTCATCTACTGATGGCATTACCAACCAAGCTTCTTTAGCTATCACTGGGCTAGAAACGGGTGCCAGTTGGCAGTATCGTATAGACGGTGATCCGCGACCTTGGATAGAAGGCACTGACAGTTCATTCAGTGCCTTGTTAGGTCACCATGTCTATGAAGTGCGGCAAAGGGACACTGCTGGTAATACCAGTGCCATTACCAGAGTTGGTATAGATTATGACACCACTCCACCCAGTGCTCCTAAGCTGAGCTTCTTAGACTTGGGGGGAGGGCTTACCCATAACAACCAAATTACCATTGCCTCGGAAGCCAAGGCACAAGTGCAAGTTCAGGTGGACAACAACGGACTGTGGAGTAACATAGGAACGGCGGGCTCAGAAGTTTTTTTTACTGCTTTCAACAATCAATTTTCCGTTGGTGTTAGTTTGGATCAGGATGGGTTACTGAGGATTAACGATCTGGTAATTACCTTAAACAGTGGTCCAGGGACGGCCTTGTCGACTTTTTATCGGTTAATTCAATTGCAAGCCTTGTTTGGCGTAGGTGGACAAGCGTATGCCAAGGTCAATGGTAAGGAGTTGCCTATATATTCTGAAGACTCTATTTACGATATACTGAGAACTGAAACCGTTGACCTGACTTATTTGGCTCAAGCGGGATCACATTCGTACCAATTTCGTCAAGTGGATGCGGCGGGAAACATCAGCGATATCACCAGTAAAACCATACAATACACTCAAGCGAGTTTGCCCATGGCAGAGACGGATTCGGTACTTGAGCCCCTGTGGAAGTATCCCGTTGTGTTGTAGCGATCGATGCAACACTGCATCAAGACTGTTGCATCATCGGCTACGCAATCAGCAGTGCCCGGAAGTCATTGATATTGGTGCCCGTGTGCCCGGTGATTAAACCATCACCTAAACATTGAAAAAACGAGTGGGCATCGTGACGATCGAGGAATATTCGTGGATTTAAACCCAAATGCAAAGCTCGCGTGATACTGTCTGGATACCAAACTGCCCCGGCAATGGGCGCGGAGCCGTCGATGCCGTCGGTATCGGCGGCGAGTGCGTAAACGGGTGCTGGTCTTGGGAGGGAACAGCCCAAAGACAATAAATACTCGACATTTCTTCCTCCCATCCCGGAGTGGTCGTGAAGCGTTACTGTGGTTTCGCCTCCACTCAGCAAAATGCAAGGCGCGGTCCAAGGTTGCTGGTAGCGTAAGATTTGTTGTACGATGCCTGCAAAGACTTTCCCAGTGGTTTTGGACTCGCCTTCAATACTGTCTCCTAAAATATGCGTTTGGTAACCCAATTCTTCTGCCATTTTCGCGCTTGCTGATAACCCAATTTGGGGTGAGGATAGCAAAAAACATTGGCATCTCTGGAGGTACTCGTCTTCGGGTTTTAGGCTTTCGGCGCGACCATTTTCTAAACTTTGGTACATTTTTTGGTTCAGCGGTACTTGATACCGATGGATGATCTCCAGAGCCTGTGCACAAGTGGTGGGGTCGCCTACTGTGGGACCTGAAGCAATATCAAACAGCTGATCGCCAGGAACATCAGAGATGACATAAGTAAAAATTTGTGCCGGATAACAGATTTTGGCCAGCCTACCACCTTTGATCGCTGAAATATGCCGCCGGATACTGTTGATTTCACTAATGCTGGCACCAGATCGAAGCAAGTGTTGGTAAACCTGCCTTTTTTCGGTTGTACTGATCTCTGGAAGTGGCTGAGACAAAAGAGCTGATCCTCCACCCGATAGCAGACAGATGACCCAATCTTCTGGGCTCAAATTTTTAACCAAGTTTAGTAGTTTTTGACTGTTGGCAAAGGAACTTTCGTCAGGTATAGGGTGACTGCCTGAAATATACTCGATGCCGCTGGGAGCTTGATCTGGAGCCACGGGTAGGGTGGGGGAGATGACTATGCCTGTCAGGGGAACATCCCAGAGTTGTTGTAAACATTGAGCCATTTGAATCGACGCTTTACCGGCACCAATGACCACTATCTTTCCAAGACAATCCCGAGGATTGGGTAAAAATGGAGGCATTACGGTATGCGGGTTAGCTGAATCGACGGCTTTATGAAACAGGTCGATTAGTAATTGAGCTTGTGGGGTGCGCATAAAAATGAATCGGTGATAATCATGGTATCTGCGCGTTCGGCTCCTGTTGAAATAATCACGACTGGGCAGTTTACTGACCCCTCAATGTACTGAATATAGTTTTGGCAGGCGGTAGGCAATTGCTCCCATTGTTTGATGCCACGAATGTCCGCCGTCCAGCCGGGGAAATAAGTATATACGGGTTGACAATCGGCCAGAATGTGTGCTTGGTTTGGGGCTATGTTCAAAAGTTTACCTTGATGCGTATAGTGTGTGCATACAGCAATTTCTGGGAGTCCAGACAAGACATCGATTTTGGTGAGTACTAAACCGCTAAAACCATTTAACAAAACACTTCTGCGTAACAAGGGTAAATCTAACCAACCGCAACGCCGAGGGCGCCCGGTTACCGTACCTTTTTCGTGCCCAATAGATGCCAAATGATAACCAGCACCGGGTTCCTGGGTAGTCAATTCGGTAAGGAAAGGTCCTTCACCGACGCGCGTGTTGTAGGCCTTTACGACACCTAAACTTGCTGGTATTTGACTAGGAGCTAGACCACTGCCTATGGCCGCTGATGCCGAGACACAATGGCTAGAAGTTACAAAAGGGTAGGTGCCGTGATCGATATCCAATAATACGCCCTGAGCTCCCTCAAAAATTAGACGCTTACCTTCTCGGTTTGCTTGATCAAGAGCGATACTGACATCGCAGGATAGACCCATGAGCAAATCTCGGTAAGTGGCGATTTCAGTCAGAACGATTTCAAGGGGTATGCTAGGGTGATCATAATAAGCCAGAAGGTAATTGTAATACTCGACATTTTGGGTAATTTTAGCGTTCAAAGCCACAGGGTCAAACAAATCTTGTAAACGCACCGCTCTTCTCGCCACCTTGTCTTCATAAGCCGGAGAGATACCTTTGCCAGTTGTGCCAATTTTTTGTCTTTGGTCGCGTGCCCGATCTAAGGCAACATGGTAAGGCAGAACCAGCGTACAGGAGGCACTGATGTGTAAGCGGGTGTGCACCTCTAGCCCGGCTTGCTCTAATTTGGCGATTTCGGACAATAATTGTACGCCACTCAAAACCACCCCATTGCCGATATAGCAATGGGCGTGTTTTTGCATAATACCACTTGGAATAATTTGTAAAGCCGTTTTGACGCCATCGATGACTAAGGTGTGTCCAGCATTGTGTCCACCATGAAAGCGTACCACTCCATCGGCCATGGCAGTCAACCAATCGACAATTTTTCCTTTGCCTTCGTCTCCCCACTGGGCGCCGACAATGACGGTATTTTGTTTTAATTTCATGGTTAAAAAGCAAGGTTAAGTAACTATTCTACGGATAAAAAAGTGCTGGTCACGCCAGCCACTCTAAAAGTGGAGGTGAGCATTGACTCTAAGTTGGAACTATGGACATCACAAACCACCGACGATTTGGTAACCCAGTCGGGCGTTGGCGTCAAAAATCAGCCTTTTTTGTGATTTTGAAGTCGAAAATTCCGCACAAGCTACGACGATTTCCCCATTTTGTCTCAAGGTATCGACTACTGCGCGTAAGTTGGGAAACTTTTCTAGGTCGCTCCATAACACTTGAAGGGTTGCCGCTGGAGCTAACTCTTGCACCATACTCGCCAAACATTTGACATCAAAACTAAAGCCAACAGCGCTTCTAGGTTGACCTTGGGTATTTTTGAAATGGGTAAAGTAGCGTCCTCCTCGCAACAAGGGGCGGCGCAGATGGGGGGTATAGATGGCAAAATCGATACCCGAATAATAATCAAAACCTACGCTATCGGTAAAGTCTAAGTGCAGGTCGATGGGCGTTAGTGAGGACTGTAAGTGGTCAATCAGGGTTTGAATTTGTTGTAGCGATTGTACGGCCGCTGGCCAAGGGGATAGTTTGTCTGCTAATTGGGTCCAATCTACCAAAATGTGTGGGGTGCCAAAACACTGTACCAAGAATTCTAAAATGTATTGATATTCAGTGGGC
>JASGCH010000138.1 GCA_030054245.1 Gammaproteobacteria bacterium
CATTGAGCGCACCTAGCGAGAAGTACGATCGTGGCAACTCTTTCAGCCATTTTACAGCTCGCTGGTTTGGATAAGCTTCGGAAATATCCTGCTTGTATTGGTAATCGCTAGTTAAACGACCGATGTGAATGGTCTTCGTGGACTTGGCTGGATAGGCAACCCAATCATCTATCTGTGCTTCGCAGACGAATCGATAAAGCTGTCCTGCACTGATTCCGACTGAGCGTGGATTGGCCGAAGGGTAGGTTTGGGAGTAGTAGGTTTTGAATGCTTCTCGATCTTTGGCAAGTTGGCTTAAATCGCCCAACTCACGCCAACGCACAGCAATCATGCCTTGCTGCAAAAATAGGGAATCAGCATCCCCCATCTTGCCAGCATGTATCCCCCAAAGCGTGCGTTCCTTCATTGCAAACTCCTTAACCTTTACAAACGGGCAATCAATTCCACTTCTACGCAGGCACCAGTAGGGAGTTGTGCCACGCCAAACGCGCTCCGTGCGTGTGCTCCGACTTCTTTGCCGAGTGCTTGAATCAAAAACTCGCTACAACCATTGACCACCAAGTGATGCTCGATATAGTCTCCCGTTGAATTAACCAAGCCCAATAACTTGATGATCCTAGTTAACTGGTTCAGGTCTTTGCCTTGTGTTACGCAAGCCGCGTGCAAAGTGCCCAACAAATCTACGGCTACCGCTTGTGCCGCGAGTTTTCCTTCGCTGGTGGTCATGTTTTTGCCTAACTGCCCACTCCAAGTCGCCCCATTTTTTTTGGCAATATGACCACTGACATAGATCCATCCATCGACAATGGTATAAGGTAAATAAGCCGCGGCTGGAGTAGCAACTTCGGGCAAGGTAATGCCGAGGTCTTTTAGAGTTTGATATACATTCATAGCTGTTGGTGTGGTAAAAAAGATATGGGACTATTGACCTATACCAGTTGCCTAAATCTAATTCTGGTAAGCATCATACATATACATCAAGTTGACTTATGGTCTAGACAAACTACCCTATTGGTTGGGTTGTTTTCTTTGGTGGGCTTGTGCTTCGGTTTAGGTATCGCTGGGAACCGATTAAAAAAAGCCTTAGTCATCAACTTATTGGTGTTTTTTGCCAGTTGGTCATGGTTTAATTTTACTTCAGAAAGGCCTAAGCCATGGCAAGACATCAAGCATCTGGAAACCGTAGTGCAAGGGTATGTGGACGAGTTACCCAAAAAAGTAGGTAAAAACTGGTACTTTGTCTGGAAACTAATCGACGAACAAACTCCGGACAATGTATTTTTAAGTCAGGCTAAAATCGCCGTTAAATGGCCACACAGCAGTTGGTTGGAGGTGATTCCGGGGCAAATCTGGAAGTTTCATATCCAATTGCAACCCGTAAGCTGGTCTGCCACCCCTGGAACCAAGGATTTGGAATTGCGTTATTGGGAAAATCATATCCTTCTTCAAGGGATAGTACTAGAAAATACCATAAAACCAGAACTCATCGCCGCCACCAGTCGCTATGCTTGGTTGCATCAATGGCGATATCAAGTAACCAAGCTTATCCAAAAACATGTCACAGACCCAAGGGTGACGGCACTGCTGGTATCGCTGACTACAGGACAGCAAAATGCCATATCCACTGAAGATTGGGAATTGTTTCAGAAAACTGGCATAGCTCATTTAATTAGCATATCGGGTATGCATGTAACCTTGCTTGCCTTGTGGTTGCGATCCGTCTTAAATTTTGTGTTGCCACGCATTCGGTTTAATCAGTATTGGTTGGCACTTTATGCTCCATTACCAGTTATTTCCAATGGCTTGTGTTTATTCATGGCAACATTTTATGCCATCTTCAGTGGGTGGGGCTTGCCTTCTCAAAGAACTATCTGGACACTGAGTTTGGCGTTGGCGATCAGTTATTCGGGTCGCTTATGGAGCCGCTTGCACATTTTAGGGTTGGCATTTGTGGTGTCCATTGGGTTAGAACCTTTGTCTATTGCTTACCCAGGATATTGGCTAAGCTATTACTCGGCAGTATTTTTGGTGATGCAAGCAAGACCCACCGCCAATAACGCATTATTTGTACAAAAAACCAGCTGGCTTGATTGGATTCTGAGTTTTACGCGTACACAGTGGTGGATAACTTTGGCGCTGATTCCTTTAAGTATTTATTATTTTCAACAAATTCCATTGATTGGCTTGGTCGCTAATTTTTTTGCTATCCCTTTAATTTCTTATGTGATAGTGCCATTTTCGCTGATAGGCATCGCGTTGCCCATTTTTTGGGATTCTTCGTGGATAGCCAGTGAATGTTTATTTTGGATATTGGATGCAGTGGTTGACTGGCCACTCGCCAATATTTATATCGCCGAGCCACCCATTTTTTTGGTATTAACTTCGTCTCTGGCTCTATGTATTCTTATTTTGCGGTTTCCATGGTCTTGGCGCATCTGGGCTTTAAGCGGTGTATTACCTATTTTTTTCTGGAAAACTCCTAAGCCTTTAACCGGACAATTTGATATCTGGCAATTTAGCCCCCACTCTGAAATTGAATTATTGGTCAGAACCTCTGGATTCAATGTATTATTGAGAGAAAGTTTTAAACAAAATGGAATATTGGGTGAGCATAAAAGTAAATTCATCTTACAAAAATTCCATGAATCTGTAGAAATAACCCTGCCCTTGACCCCGAGATATACAGAGGGTAGTAGGAGTTTGGAGGCTGACATAACATCCTGTAACTTTGTGCAACGGTGGCCTCCGTACCAATTAAGCTTAACAGGCTTAGTGTTCAATAACCATTGTTTATGGCAACTCCAATCTCAAAATCATTTGCTGTTTATGCTGTTGAAGGATACCTCTAGCCGTTTGCTTGGAAATCAGTTAATGGATCGCTTAATAAATACTTTCAATGTGGATACAGAAAAATTACAGCAAATAACTTTGGTGTGGCTTAGTTTGGAGGGGATGCAGGTGTTGGTTAAAGACCTTCGTCCACCTCTATTGGAACCCAATAATTTCAATTACAATGAATTGAATTTCAAAATGGGTGATTGTGGGGCACTCAGGTGGGATAGTGTGAACCCCACCCTAATGCGTTGTCATAAACACGATATACGCCGATTTTGGAGCTCGCATCCGGCGGATTTTTATAAATAAAAATTTTATTACGGGCATATCCAACATGACCGTTCGTCAAGGTCGAACAGTAGTCTGTGCAACCGATTTTTTAATACTATGCAAGAATCTATATATTTTGGTTTAGCAGCCTTAGTTTTGGTGTTGATCGTCGTCTGGTACTTTTTATCAGGGAAAAATCCCAAAATAGACATCATGCCGCTGGACGAACCTATAGAGCCGACCGTTGCTCCACCCGTGCCTGCGGGTAAAACACCCTATCCCATAGGGTCATCCCGCCATTTTCAGCAGAACGAGAAGTTAGAAACTTTGGTTGTTGTTCATTGTGAAAAGCCTACCAAAGGTGAATTAGCCTTAGTTCTTTTGCCACCCATGATCGGTAGTAAGTCCTTGAGCATAGAAGGAAAAATTGCTTCCAATGAAGCTTGGAAAGAGGTGTTGCCGGATCAGGAATTTCAAAAGTTTAGATTAGGTATGCTACGGTACAACCGGCAAGGCGCTGTCACGGAAGTCGAGTATTCTGAGTTTCTGACTCGGTGTGATCATTTTGCTTTATCCATTTCCGCTACTTTGGAACCACCCGACATGGAAAATGAAATAAAGCTAGCCAAAAAAATGGAAGAGTTTTTAGAAAGGTTTAATCAACGGGTTAGTATTCAGATTTTGCCAAAATCCGCCAATTGGAGTGTTTCTATCTTAAAAGAAAATTGTTTTCGAGTGGGTTTTTTAGCGTCTAATCAAAACCGCGTTTTGGTCTATCCTCTTTTGCGAAAGGATGCCCCTATAGCCATTTATTTAGAATGGGAATCACAAGTAAGTGATGAAGATCACTCTATTGAAAAAGCAGACAAGGTGATGTTAAACTTTGACATTATGCAGCTGGATCGTGCGAGTAACCCATTCCAAGATTTTCTACAAATTGTGGCGATATTAATCCGCATGATGGATGCACAGATTGCTAATTTTGAAGGCCACATCATGACCCTAGAAGATTTGCAACCCACTGGAAAACTGATTGAAGAATACTACGATCTCTTGGATAAATCTATTTTTTCTGCGGGAAGCGATTGTGCCCGTCGAGTGTTTGATAGTTTTTCGATAGCCCAACCTTAAACAACCCAAACCGGCTGAAAATGGCGATTTACGGCGTTGCCTGTGTTCCTCGCTCCTCGCCTATTCAAATATAGGCGTCGGAGTTCCGGTACTCGGCGCCTTGTAACTCATCCATTTTCCGCGGGTTGTTGGATTGTTGGGTTGTTGGATTGTTGGGCTGTTAGTTGCGGGAGCATCTTGCTCTCGCGTTTTTCCGCGGGTTGTTGGTAGCGGGAGCATCTTGCTCCCATGTTTCCGCTGTAACAACCGGCTGAAAATGGCGATTTACGGCGTTGCCTGTGTTCCT
>JASGCH010000139.1 GCA_030054245.1 Gammaproteobacteria bacterium
CTTGTATGTTTATCACGCATGATATGGGTGTGGTCGCTGAAATAGCCGACAAGGTTATGGTGATGCGCTATGGCGAAGTGGTGGAGCAGGGAGACAAACGCCAGGTTTTATTATCGCCACAAAAAGAATATACCCAACAATTGTTGGCCGCAGTTCCGAGTATGGTGCCACCGGAGGCTCGTCAATGGATAGATCCTCAAGCGCCGGTGGTGGTTAGGGCCCAAGGGCTAGAAAAAACTTACACGACGGCTTCTTTATTCGGAACTAGGCGAAAAATAATGGCTTTACAACCCGCAGATTTGCACATTCACGCCGGAGAAACATTAGGCATCGTCGGGGAGTCTGGTTCGGGTAAGTCCACCTTAGCGCGTTGCTTAATTAGGCTCATAGAACCTACTGGAGGTAAAATTTACTGGGATGAGCACGAAATTTCGGGCTATTCTGAGTCTAAACTTAGGCCTTTAAGAAATAAAATTCAAGTGGTGTTTCAGGATCCCAATCGCTCGCTCAACCCTAGGCGTACAGTGGTGCAGTCATTAACTGAGGGAGCAATCAATTTTGGCCTATCGTATCAGGAAGCCTATCATTGGATTTGTCAACTTATGGAGCAAGTCCAATTGCCTGTGGACTCTTTGCATAGATACCCTAATCAATTCAGTGGAGGTCAAAGACAAAGATTGGCCATTGCTCGGGCTTTGGCTTGTCGTCCCAAATTACTGATTGCCGACGAGGCGGTCAGTGCTTTGGATGTTTCTGTACAAGCACAGATTTTAGAATTGTTGCGTTCTTTTAAAGCCAAACTCGGTTTGGGAATGTTGTTTATTACCCACGACTTAAGGGTGGCGGCTCAGTTGTGCGATAGAGTCATTGTCATGCAAAATGGTCATATTGTCGAGCAAGGGCCTACACAAGAACTTTATAAAAATCCTCAGCAACCTTATACTCAGCATTTATTTCATTCAGCACCTAAGGGTATCCAAGCATTATGAAACGCATATTAGTCGCATTTTATCAACACGAAACCAATACTTTTGCACCGAGCTTAGCAGATTGGACGGCTTTTAACCGGGGCGGGGCTTTCCCGGCGTATTGCCGAGGTCAGACCATGTTAGACAGAGTCGCCGGTAGCAATATAGGTCTTATGGGTTTTTGTAAGGTGGCCGAGCAACAAGGTTGGCAGATTGTCCCTTCAGTTTTAGCTGGGACATCTCCTTCTTCTTATGTTACTGAAGAAGCTTTTGAAAATATCAGTAATGACCTATTGGCTGACATACAAGCCGAAATGTCGGGGGCGGGTTTGGCGGGCATTTATTTGGATTTGCATGGGGCGGCTGTGGCTCAGCATCAAGACGATAGCGAAGGTGAATTGTTACTGCGCATACGCCGTCTAGTCAAAAATATGCCTATTATAGCTAGCTTGGATTTGCACGCCAATGTGTCTCAAACCATGTTGCAAACTGCCGATGGATTGGTGTCTTACCGAACTTATCCACATATCGACATGGCTAAAACGGGTGAATTGGCTGGTGAATTGCTGATTCGTTATTTTCAAGGTCAAACCCGTGAACCCGGTTACGCCAAAAGAGTACCTTTTTTGATCAATATCAATGCACAGAGTACTTGGTTAGAACCTGCCAAAAGTATTTACCAAAAGTTAGTATCATTAGACCAGGAATATGGAACTATGAGCAGTTTTTGCATGGCTTTTCCGGCTTCTGATATTGCCGATTGTGCTCCGGTTATTTGGAGCTATAGTAGAGATGTATCCTTGGCTAAAAAAGTGGTGGACGAATTGTATGCGATGGTTACACACAACCCCAACCTCTGGAATATCGATATTCCAGAGGCTCGAGATGCGATAAGCCAAGCTTTGCATCTTTGTCAGGATGTAAATAAACCCATTATTATTGCCGATACTCAAGATAATCCGGGGGCTGGGGGTGATAGCAATACCACTGGGATGATACATACTCTTCTTAGTTTGCGAGCCGGTCAGTTGTGGTCCCATCAAATTGCTGTGGGTATGTTGTATGACCCGCTAACAGCCTTACAAGCAACCCATGCCGGGGTGGGGGCTAAATTAAAGGTGCGATTGGGTAAAAGTGTAGCAACTTATGGTGGCATGAGTGAAGACCCGGTTGAGGCAGAAGTCAAAGTCAAGGCGGTCAGTGATGGCTGGTGCACCATTGAGGGTGAAATGATGCACGGGTTAAAGGTGCAATTTGGACCTTCAGCTTGCCTAGAGCTAGAGGGAATACTGGTTGCTGTGGTCAGTAGCAAAGCCCAATTATTGGATCGCAGTATGTTAAAAATGTTGGGTATTCGAGCTGAAGACATGAAGATCATCGTGGTTAAAAGTTCTAATCATTTTCGTGCAGATTTTACGCCTATAGCCAGTCGCATCTTGGTGGCTAAAGCCTTAGGACCTATGGCCGCAGATCCGCAGGACTTACCCTGGACCAAATTACGCAGTGTGAGTTGGGAGTTGGTTATGAAGTAGCGGAAGCCATCTTGCTTCCTAGATTCGGGACCGGAACTGGAAGCGCGGGCTACAGTCTTTATACTATGCAAGGTCGCGTGCATCGTTAGGCTTAGATGACGCGACCACAAATTTTAGCTTTTTATTATATAGGAGGACAGATGAAACACAAAATCGATAGTTTGTTGAGTCAAGCGACCCAGCGTGGGGATGTGGCTGGTGTTATAGCGATGGTAGGCAACCGCGAGGGAGTGGTTTACGAAGGAGCTTTTGGTGAGAAGGCTTTGGGTAGTGGCAATTCCATGACCGTTGATACGGTGGCGTGGATCGCCAGCATGTCTAAGGCGCTTACTTCTATTTCTGCAGTGATACAAGTGGAGCGGCAAAAATTAAATCTTGATGTACCTGCGGCTCATTTTGTTCCTGAAATCGGCAATATACAAGTGTTGACTGGATTTGACAGTTTGGGTAATCCGCTGTTGCGACCACCCAAGCGGCCTATTACGCTTCGTCATTTGCTGACCCATACCGCTGGATTTAGTTATGATATTTGGAATACAGATATGCAAAAAGTCCAGCAGGCTATGGGGGTACCTAGCATCACCGAATGTAATCTAAAATCCTTTACCTTGCCAACTCTTTTTGACCCCGGGGAGCGTTGGGACTACGGCATCAATATCGACTGGGTAGGTAGAATGGTTGAAGCCAGTAGCGGGCAAACCTTGGGGGAATTTATGAGAGAAAATATTTTTCAGCCCTTAGGTATGCACTCTACTGGGTTTAAAATTAGCGATTCTATGCGAGAACGCTTAGCGAGTGTACATTTACGCGGTCCAGATGGCCATTTATCTTTGTTTCCATTTGAAATTCCTCAAGAGCCACAATTTGAAATGGGGGGAGGTGGCTTGTATTCAACGGCGGGGGATTATATGCGCTTCCTACGAATGATACTAAACTATGGACAATTGGGGGGTGAGCGTATCCTGAAGCCTGAAACTGTGGCGTTGTTGGGCGTCAATCATTGTGGTGACTGTCGGGTGTCAGAATTGGTGGCGGCGATTCCATTGACCAACAATGCTGAATTCTTCCCTGGAGTGCCCAAGAGTTGGAGCTTGGCGTTTCAGATCAATCACCAAAAATTGTTTACGGGACGCCCTGCCGGCGGTATGATGTGGGCTGGATTAGCCAATTCCTATTATTGGATTGACCAAACCAATGGATTAACTGGGGTGTATATTACCCAAATGTTTCCATTTGCGGATGTCAAATCCTTACCCTTGTATTATGCCTTCGAGAAAGAAGTTTACAGTGATGGGGTACCCTAGTTTTACGGGTTAATTGGTGATGGAAATGCCCATTTCCCTACCGCCCTTTCATCTGGCTATACCCGTGAGCGATTTAGCCTTGGCAGAAGTATTTTATGGGCAAGGCTTAGGTTGCGAAACGGGTAGAAGGAGCGAGCATTGGATCGATTTTAATTTCTACGGCCACCAGCTGGTGACACACTTAGTGCCGGAGCTCACCAACATGGCAACGAGTCGAGTCGATGACCATGCCGTGCCCATACCGCATTTTGGCTTGGTGCTGGAAATCCCTGCGTACCAACAATTGGCCGACCGATTGTGTAATCAGCAAGTAGTCTTTCTCCAAAAACCCATGGTGCGGTTTGTCGGTCAAGTGGGTGAACAGTTGTCGTTTTTTATCCAAGACCCTTTTGGCAACGGACTCGAATTTAAGGCTTTTAGAGATATGCGACAGCTCTTTGCCTCATAAATACCGTTCTACTAAGTACAGTGGTACCGGTGTTGCGTACTTGCCAAAATCGATGCCGCTGGAGTGGCTCCTGAGCTCTAGCTGACTTATGGATGCACATTCAGATGGTGTAGGGTAACTGTGTAATTGTGTAATAGTAAAACCATGGCACAACCTCGGTGAGCTGTCATAACGCTTGTTGGTCTCGCATATACTCACTATGCGAGAGCAACAAGCGGAGGACTATAAAGCAGAGACCGTTGCAGTG
>JASGCH010000140.1 GCA_030054245.1 Gammaproteobacteria bacterium
ATAAATGCGTCTGGCGTTACCTTGCCAAAAGTCCGCTTTCTCTGCGAGAGTTAAGTGCTTATCAGCCCATACATTCACCCATTCCAGCACTTCTTGATAACTCGCCGCCAACTGGCACACTGGCCAGTCCGAGCCAAACATGATTCTCTGGGGACCAAAAGCCTCGAGAGCTTGACTCATGCACCCATGGATATGATTTTTGGCTTCTGCGCTCAATGCCCCACCCGAGATCTGCATGGCCTCGGTAAGCAACCCTGACAATTTAACCACCAAGTGCGGTAATTTCGCCAGTTTTTGGATCCAGAATTGCCAACTATTCAGCAACTCAGGATGGGTTTTCCAGTGACGGATCGCTGGTTTTCCCAAGTGATCTAAAATAAGCCAATGCCCATCATGGGTTTGACAAAAGTCTTCCATAACTGGGAACTGATGTGCAAAAATCAGCACATCATAAGTAAAACCCCTTTCTTGCAACATTTTGATCGAATGATTAAACTGTTCTTGCCCGACCACTGCGGTCAGGTTGATTTCATCCTGCAAAATATGCCGAAATCCACGCAATTTACCCAAAGACCTCTGGCTCAGCAAATCACCAAACTGCATAGAAAACAAATCAATCCAACCAACGACCCCGATAATTTGTGGAGTTTTCTCAGCCAAATCTAACAAAAAATCAGTTTCTTCAGCCGAGCTACAAGCCTGCACAGCTAGGCTATAGATTTCGCAGTCATCTGGATAAAGTCGTTGCGCATCAGCAGGTAGCCAATGCCGTTGCAATACCCTCATATCGGAGCTTATCCAAGGCAACTTCTTGGGCTCATATTGCCAATAATGCTGATGGGTATCTACTATGACCATTTTTATGAGACTTTTGTACCGACGGCTAGTCCGCGGTTACACTGATTGGCCTAGCCGTCGGTACAAAGGTTTTTCTATCTTAGTCGTAGAGTACGGAAGCAATTTTAGGGTCTTTCATATTGCTGGCATCGTAAAAATAAAACCCAGTATCGATAATTTTAGGTAATTTTTCACCCTTCAACGCTTTAACAGCGGCTTCTACGGTTTTGTAACCAATACCCACCGGGTTTTGAGTAATAGCACCAGCAATAGTCCCATCAGAAATCAATTCTTTTTGTGCCTTTCCAGAATCAAATCCTATAATAACTACCTTTTTCTTGGCTTCTTTAGCTCCTTTACCAGCACCAATGGCCGACCCTTCGTTGGTCGCAAAAATACCTTTTAGATTGGGGCGTGCGGCCAACATGGTTTTAGCGATTTCAGCGGATTTTAAGTGATCTCCCCCTCCATATTGAATATCCACCACTTTAATTTTGGGATACTTCGCTTTGATTTGATTGACAAAACCATCCCGTCGACCCGTACCAGTCGTACTGGTTTGGTCATGTCCTATGACTGCGACCTCACCTTCCCCACCTATTTTTTCAGCCAATTTATCAGCGGCCAAGGCAGCTGCGGCCTTACTATCCGTTTGTGCCGTGGTAACCACAATATCGCTGTCAACCCCAGAGTCAAAAGCAACCACCGGAATTTTCGCATCTTGGGCTTTTTTAAGCAACGGGATGGCGGCTTTGCTATCTAAAGCGGCAAAACCAATGGCTTGTGGCTTCTTGGCTAAGGCGGCAGACAACATATCGATCTGTTTATCCACTTGTTGCTCGGTTTCTGGACCTTCAAACGACACTCGCACCTTCAAATCTTTGGCGGCCTGCTCAGCTCCTTGCTTAACAGCTTGCCAAAATTGATGTTGAAATCCTTTTGAAATCAAAGGAATATATATATCTTGCGCAGAAGCTAAACCGCAAGCTCCGACCAGAGATAGCCCGGCCAACAAAGTAATAAAATTTCTTTTTTGTAACATAGGAACCCTCTTAATGGAATAAAATACCCGCATTATATCTGAAAAAACGAGTTCAAAAATGCCTAAACTTTTAAACCAAGATTTATATTTTGAATTTTATCAACAATTCAAGTGGAAAATCCCACCCTTCTTTAATATTGCACAAGCGTGTTTAGCACATCGTTCAAGCGCCAACCAGATTGCCATCATTGAACATATATCTTCTTCAGAATCTAAATCTTATACTTATAGCGATCTTGACACAGCCTCGGCCAACTTGGCATGCCAGCTTCAACAAATGGGCGTACAAGCACAAACTAAAGTGGGCATTTTATTGCCCCAAAGTTTTTCTTGTGCCTTAGCTTATTTGGCTCTGTTTCGTATGGGAGCGGTGGCAGTACCCTTGTCGCATCTTTTTGGAGTAGAGGCCATAGAGCATCGTTTAAGAGATAGCCAAGCTAGCTTATTATTGACACAAGCTTCTTTAGTATCCGTCTGTGAGCAATTGCCAGCAGACCTAAGCTCTACCCTACGCCCCTGGCTTATAAACGCCGAAGAGCTATTGCAAACGCCGGCACCTAACACAGATATTTTATTAACTCCGGCAGAAAGTCCAGCCCTACTGATATACACCAGCGGCACCACTGGTTTGGCTAAAGGTGCGGTGATACCTCACCGAGCATTAATCGGTAACTTACCAGGGTTTTTATGTAGCCAGAATGGGTTTGGTATGTCTCAATTTAATTTAGAACCCGCACCTTCTGACGCGGTGTTTTGGTCACCTGCTGACTGGGCTTGGACGGGTGGGCTGATGGATGCCCTACTGCCATGTTTGTATTTTGGCAGACCCATTGTCGCCTATTCAGGTCGATTTCAGGCTCAATTAGCCTTAGAAATCCTGCACCAATATCAAGTTACGCATAGCTTTTTATTTCCCACAGCGCTCAAAGCCATTGTCAAAGAATTTCCTCATATTAGCCAACAATATGCACTTAAGCTACAAGCCATCATGTCGGCTGGAGAGGCACTGGGAGACACCATCTTTGAATATTGCCAAGAACAATTAGGCGTTACGGTCAATGAAATGTTTGGACAAACTGAAATCAATTATGTCGTCGGGAATTGTCACCACCCTCAAAGAGAAGCCTACGGAGTAGGTTGGGATGCCGTGGCGGGCAGTATGGGGCGCGCCATTCCAGGTCATCGGGTAGCCATTCTGGATGAATATGGGCAGGAGTTACCCGATGGAGAAGTAGGTGAAGTGTGCATTCATCGGTACGCACCGGGTGGTGAGCCCAACCCAGTGTTCTTTTTAGGGTACTGGCAAAATCCTAGTGCTACTCAAGATAAATTTATCGGCGATTGGGGTAGAACCGGTGATTTAGCCTACAAAGACTCAAACGCTTACTTTTGGTATCAAGGACGCAAGGACGATATGTTTAAAGTAGCGGGTTATCGCGTCGGTCCCTTTGAGATTGAAAACTGTCTGTTAAAACATCCAGCGGTCGCCAATGTAGCCATCGTGCCCAAACCAGACCTAGATCGAGGTAATGTGGTCAAAGCCTATATCGTATTAAACATGGGCTATCAACCCTCTGACGAACTGATAGCAAGCCTACAAAGCCATGTCAAAAACCGTCTAGCTCCCTACGAGTACCCTAAAGACATTGAGTTTATCGATAACCTGCCCATGACTTCAACCGGAAAAATTCAACGCAACTTACTTAGAAAGTTGAATCAATAAGGCCGTTGCACATCAATAAGGCCGTTGCGCCCTTGGCTTTGCCGCCGGGTGCAACAGTCTTGAAAGAGTGGAGTTATGATATCAAATACCCATCTTTTTTTAGTTGTCAGCTTGCTGGTTGTCACCTTGGCCTTATGGGTCATCGCGGTCTGGGTACGCCGACGCCGAATTCGTGGTGGCACCCATGTCTCCGCCAGTCAGGGCGGGGTGGTGGTCATGGGCTATAACTCGGGAACAATCCATACCGAAACAAGCGCCCCATCCCGATCCGCCGTAGCACAGGCATCCTGGTGGGAGCGGGCATTGGCCATTGTGGGGTCACTGACTGGCATCCTAGGCTTTATCTTCATATTTTACCCACCAGACGGCATGATGAGCTGGGTATCTTCATTCTTTTTGGGAGGCCAATAAATATGTTTGATCGCACTGTTGTTTCCGCCCACCAAGGCGGGGTGGTGATCGGTGGAGACAATTTCGGTTGGGTGAATACGGGCACTATCAATGGCGATGTGGTGATCGTTGAGGGCAAACCATACCGGTGCAATCTGTATATTCCTTTTGAGCCGAAGTTGGACGATCCCTCAGATACTAAGTTGTTGCATTGGTCAAGCCGCTTGCCGCGACAACTGCTGGGCCGGGAGGCGGAATTGGAGACTTTGTTGGCTTGGGCTAACTCTCCAGCACCCTTAAGCTTGGCGGTGATCGAAGGGAGCGCGGGCGTGGGTAAAACCCGTTTGGCCTTTGAGTTGGCCGATAACTTACGCCAGCAAGCTTGGCAAGCTGGGCAGGTGAAGGATCCTGCCGGGAAGATTGCTTTCCCGTTTTCAGAGCAAAGACTGTTGCACAACCTCGGCGAGCTGTCATAATTACAAGGCTTAGTGGAGCG
>JASGCH010000141.1 GCA_030054245.1 Gammaproteobacteria bacterium
GTTAATAAATAGCTACTGCATAAGATGGCTATAAAAAATTTAAGTTTCATTCTTCTTGGGCAATTTCATAGTACGAAACAGTTGAAGTTCCAAATTTTCCGACCACAATGCCCGCGGCCCTGTTAGCCCACCACACAGCCTCCCTTACACTCATTCCTGTAGCTAAAAGCGTAGCCAAAATCGAAATAACCGTGTCGCCAGCTCCAGTTACATCATATACATCGCGGGCCAAAGAAGGAATCATCATGGCTCCTTCATCATCATACAATTTTACGCCATCCTCACCACGCGTTAATAATAAATGGGTAAACTGGTACTGTTCCCTTAAGTTTTGTACCAAAACATCTAATTCACCCTCTGAGTTCCATGTCCCTACTACATTGCGTAACTCTGAAACATTAGGAGTAATGACCGTAGCACCATAATATTTACTAAAGTCGCTCCCTTTAGGATCAACTAAAATTTGACGACCACTATCACCAGCCATTTTTATCATCGATTGCACATCAACGAGAGCACCTTTCCCATAATCCGAAAATAAAATAACTTCAAAATTCTTGTATATACTAGCAAAAATTTTGGTTTGCTCATGGATAAGCTGTTCAGAAGGCTTGCTTTCAAAGTCTGCTCTTAAAAGTTGCTGACGGTAACCAACCATTCTCAATTTTAAAGTAGATGTAAAATCCTTATCTTCACATTTTAGAACGGATATCTGAGCACAAGTTAGCAGGTTTTCTAGTTCAGCAGCTGTTTTATCCATACCCAGAGGAATCAATACAGTAGCTTGAGCACCGAAATCTACTATATTCTTGGCGGCATTACAACATCCACCTAAACGGTCTTCCATCTTCGATACTTCTAAAACTGGCACAGGAGCTTCAGGACTGATGCGTTCGACCTTTCCATACCAATAGCGATCTAACATAGCATCGCCAACCACAAGCACATGAACCTTATTGATGGTTCTAATATCTGGAAGTTTATTACTTTTCATAATTCACCTAATCGTAGGGGCGGTATGGTATCCCAAGATTTACAACCCACACACTGCCAATAAAATTTTTTTGTAACTAACCCACAGTGACTACAGCGATATGAGTCTAAATCTTGGCTTTTGTGTTGCAATATTTTATGCACCAACTTTTGCTCATCATGTAAAAAATTAAAGGGTTGCACCCATAATAGTGCCGCCAACAGCGACTCCGATTGCCTCATCATCTGCATAAAGTACTCACCAGAACTTGGTTTTGAATGCCCATTTTCCTCTAAAGTTCTAGCAAAATCAACACACCTATTTTTTTGAAAAAGTTTTTCTACAGCCTGAAAGACCTTGGATTCTTGCCCTATATGTTGTGCATAACCCAAAATCTCGCAACAAACCAATGGGGCGTAATACTGCATATTTTCAAATATTACCCACAAAGTATCAAATGCAGAATGATAGTCACGGTTGTCTGCGTACCATCTGGCTAATTCCATATACGCCCTAGGGTGTTTGGGAGTGTCTTCAATAACCTTTTGAAAAATTTCTTTTGCCCCTTCACTTATCGCCACTAACTTACCTTCCTCACACCAATAATGGTGTTTACTAGTCTTATGATCAGCTAACTGAGTAGATAAGCTAAGGGCTTGTGACCAGTTTTTGGTACGCTCGGAAACTCTAAGTAAGCCCTTTAATGCTAGCTGTCGGTAGGATGTATTGAGTAAATTTTGATAATACTGGCTAGACTGTGAATACATACCAGCGAAGTAATAACATTCAGCCATACTAAATATTACTTTAAGTCTCTCTTGGTCATTCAAATCAGACCGATGGAGCAACTGATTGTAAAGAGACAAAGTTTTATCCCAATCACCGCTTCTTTGCAATAAACCCGCAAGAATGTGAGGAAGTTCTTTATTTTCAGGATTTATACGAATTGCTTCGATCAAATTTTGCAGGGCATCCTCGATTTGTTGATTGACCAAAAAGTTCATAGCCTTAAAGTAAGCTTTTGGATTTCTGCGATTTTCTATTCTCCAATGCACTACATCAAGCCTTGACGCCAACCATCCAAGCACAAAGGCCCCTGGTATAAGTAACAAGAACCAAACAATATCTTCAAACATTTACTTAAAGCTAATACCAAGACTTTCCCTTTAAAGACCGTCGCACCATCGGCTGGTTCCGCGGTTGTCAATTACTGCGTTACGGGGTTCATCCGAATGATCATTGAGTAAATTCATCTGGTTGCGCGCAAGAAAGCCTTGTAATTAGGACCTAGCCCACCCATAGACACCAGCCGATGGTGCAATGGTCTCGTCTAGGTTATGCGGTTCACATGTGGATAAGCCCTAGCAATTCCGCTGGAGGCTCACTTTGATCTTGTAATTATGACGGCTCACTCGTGCTTTTGTCGCACTATTAGTTGCACAATAGTCCTTCTCCCTAAATAAATTCACATACCTACATGATTTTAATACCCATATTTGAACTTCTTGGATAGCGTCACAAATTCCAGACTATTGCACTACCGGCTGGTGCCACGACTGCACTAACCAATTACTGCGTTATGCCGTACTCACCATGATCGTCTTCGGAAATAAAGATGGTTGCGTGAGGCTAAGCCTTGTACTTTGGTAGCTCGTCAAGCGGCACCAGCCCATGGTGCCACAGTCTTCATTCAGCAATCCGTAAAAAACGCCAGCACCTTGAATCAACCAACGACTCGGGACTACCGAGAATTCCTTCTTTTTGTAGAATCTAAAGTACCAGACAATTTCGGTTTTTTTGAAGTTTCAACAGCTTTAACCTTACTTTTAACCTCCTTTTTGGGTTCCACAAGAGGTTTTGTTTCGGATTTTATAATAGTCGATTGCTTTGCCTTAACTGCCGGAGAAACGGCCGGCTTAGTGGGCACCTTTCCCACGCTAGCCTCCCCTGCTTTAGCTTTAGGTACGGATCTGGTAGCTGGTTTGACTGCCGGGGTTCTGGCCACCGAAGTTTTTCCAGCCGATGACCCTTCTAACTTCGAGGCGACACCGCTCGATTTCTTTACATCCGCAGGTGCAACAATAGGATATTTTTCTAACGCTTGCGTCAATACAGAATCCCTTAAAGTTTTCCCGGGCCGAAAATAAGTCACCATTTTCTCAGGCACCGAAACTTTCTGCCCGTTTCGAGGATTCCTCCCAATTCTGGAGGGTCTTCTGCGCAACGAAAAAGAACCAAAACCCCTAATCTCAATGCGTTGACCAGTCATTAAACTATCACGCATAGTGTCTACAACCGCATAAGAAATCTCTTTCGCTAGTTTATAAGTAAAGTTCTTATTTTTACTACCAAGCCGGCTAGCAAGATCGTTCACAATATCGTTTAATGTCATGCTTAAATTAAGGTTAATAAGGTAACTATCAGGTTAGTTCCACCATTTTATCAAGTGGATTTTTTTAAAAATATATGCACCATCAGCTGTGGTGCCTCGGTGGCCAAATGACTGCGTTATGACAGCTCACCGAGCGGCACCAGCCGATGGTGTAAAGTCTTTTTTAGTCTTAAAAGTGTAAGGCTTTTGATTATAACCGGTTTCAGTGGTTATTTAAGTTCTAAAACTTTAAGGTTCGCTTATATTTGCAATATAGTATAAAAGTTGGTGGACGCAGGGTTAAAGTTTCACAGTGGAACCGGTGGAATTTCAATGGTTCTATGAGTAATTTCCAACTGCCTATTCACAGACGATGAAACTGGGTAAAATGTTGAAATATTCTGCCTATATCTGCCAATATTTTGTAAGAAAATGGCACGCCCTTATGGTAGCAGAAGGTAGCAGAGGGTCGCAGAGCGGGGGAAGAGCGTTACACTTAACCCACTACCTACCTGAGACCTTTGCACCGACGACCACACTGTCAAATTACTGCGTTATGCGCCTCCGTTCGCCCACCAGCGAATGCCCATCTTCAGAAATGAAACGGGTTGCGTTGTGCGCGGAAACCTTGTACTCTGACAGTTCGCCCGATCGGCACCAGCCGTCGATGCAAAGGTCTATACCCTTTTATTCAACACACTAGTCTCTATGCAATTTTACACGCAAAATATCTCCCAAGTTAGTGGTTCCAGCACCGCTTTCATTGGATTCTTTTCGAGATTGTTCTAGAGCTATTTTTTGTTGCGCATCATTCATCGCCTTCACGGATATTTGAATAAATCTGCTTTTTCTATCAAAATTGATAATCATAGCTTGTACCTCACTACCCATTTTATAAACGCTACTCGCGTCGTCAACTCTGGTACTAGAAATATCATTAGCTCGGAGTGTAGCAAATACTTCGTCGGCTAACTTGACCTCGACATTTTTTGCATCCACCGCTACCACTTCACCAACTACAACGCTACCCTTATCCTTATCCGCCATATAATCTCTAAAAGGATCACCGTCTAATTGTTTAATTCCAAGCGAAATCCTTTCTCTTTCCA
>JASGCH010000142.1 GCA_030054245.1 Gammaproteobacteria bacterium
CCTATGAACTCCTACCAACAGCGGCGAGCACCCGTGTTAGCAAAGCCACTTTCTTCGCCATAAAACTACGATCCCGGTATTCGCACGACTTGTCAAAACCATTTGACGCAGTCAGATAGAGACCTTTGAGACTTTGGGTTGTATCAAGTACCGAGGGTGCTATCATGGTCTTTTAAGTATAATCCCTCAAGTCCTCAATGATCTTGCCATCTATAGGCAAGCTATCCACAGGAACCTGAATAATTTCCATACGCAATTTGGTAATTTCGCGCACCGTCCGCTCAAGCTCCTCGATCCATCCTTCGTGTAAGGTCTCTGGTGCTAACTCAACATACAAAGTTGCTTTATCTTGGGCTTTTTCTCCGGTAACCACTAAGCGTAACTTGCGCACGAAAGAGAACCTTTGGGATATTTGGTTTAACTGGATAGGATAGACAAACATACCCTTAATTTTGGTCGTTTGGTCAGACCTACCTAACCATCCCTTGATCCGCATATTCGTACGCCCCGTCGAACAATGGCCTAGTAACACCGCAGACAAGTCACCCGTGGCAAAACGAATCAGTGGGTAATGTTCGTTAAGGCTAGTAACCACAACTTCACCCACCGCCCCCTCTTCTACCCATTTTTCCCCATGGGGTTCAACGAGTTCCACCATCATATTGTCGTCCACAATCAGTCCTTCTCGAGCTTGGGTTTCATAAGCGATTAAACCCACATCCGCCGTTGCATAACATTGATAAACCGCCACCCCATGCTCAGAAAACCAGTTTGTCAAACTAGGCGGACAAGCCTCCCCACTCACCAACGCTTTTTCAATACTCATTTGCCAACCCAAGGCTAAAGATTTTTCCAGCAATATGCGTAAAAAACTTGGCGTTCCCGTATAAGCAGTGGGTCGAAGATGACGAATAGCTTCTAATTGCTGTTCAGTCTGCCCGACTCCAGCAGGAAATACGCAACAACCTATAGCAAAAGCACCCGATTCCATCATATAGGCACCCGGCGTAAAATGGTAGCTAAAGGCATTGTGCACCAAGTCACCCGCACGAAACCCGGCGGCATACAAAGCCCTTGCCATACGCCAATAGTCTTTGGTTTGTATATCTGGCTCATAAATCGGTCCAGGAGAAGCTAGCACGCGTTTTAGGTTTTTATGCGTTCGCACATAAAAACCGCCAAATGGGTCTACGGGTATTTTGGTTAAAGCCACGCCTTGCCTATCCATCAAAGATTTTTTTCTCAAGATCGGTAAGCTAGACAAATCCGCCAAAGACTGAATTTTTAAAGCCTCAATATGCGATAAAAATTCTTTACCGTATGGAGTATTTTGTGCGCAGAGTATTTGCTTTGGCAAGAGCTCCTTTAGCCTGTCCTCTCTTTGTTGTTTGGTTAGGGTTTCGAGTGAATCAAAGTATTGCATATTCGCATATTCATAAGTAGAAAGGGTTCAAGCCAACCACCGTTTGCGTCGCCTATAACTTTTCACATCGCGAAAACTTTTTCTACCACCACCTCCTACTCCCAAATAAAATTCTCTGACATCTTCATTATTAGACAAGGCCTCAGCAGGTCCATCCATAACGACTCTCCCTGATTCCAGAATATAACCATAATTACAAACTTTAAGAGCCACACTGGCGTTTTGCTCAGCCAACAAAAACGACACTTTTTCACGATGGTTTAAATCTTTCACTATACTAAAAACCTCCTCCACTATTTGAGGAGCCAAACCCATCGAAGGCTCATCCAACAATATGGTCTCTGGGTTAGCCATCAGTGCCCGCCCAATGGCACACATTTGTTGCTCTCCACCAGAAGTATATGCGGCTTGGGATTTACGCCTGGTTTTTAAGCGTGGGAAGTAACTATAGACTTTTTCTAGGTTGTGTTTTATTTCAGCTTTATCGGTGCGGGTAAAACTTCCAGTCAGTAAGTTTTCTTCAATGGTTAAATGGGCAAAACAATGCCTTCCCTCCATAACTTGGACAACCCCTCGATTTACCAATTCAGCCGGAGATAAATTTTCTATCCTTTCCCCTTTGTATTCTATCCAGCCCTTGGAAACAACCCCTCTTTCGCCCGCTAACAAATTTGACACAGCACGCAAAGTGGTCGTCTTGCCGGCACCATTACCACCTAAAATAGCGACAATAGAACCCGCCGGCAAAGACAAAGAAACCCCTTTTAATACCAAAATAATATGATTGTAAATCACTTCAATTCCGTGTATAGACAACAAGGCGTTGGCGTCTTTAGTCGCATTCATCATACAAATTTTAATCAAACAAATGATCTTGTAGGCTCAAGCACTATGGTTAAAGAAAGAACTTGAACCTCTCATTTCCAAGGCAAGGCTGTTGCAACAGCCTTATTTTAGGATTGACAATCTTCGGAAGTCCTGCGCGTCAGTTTTTTCTCAGTGGCATATTTATCAGCGAAGGTTTTAACTAAAGGTTTGATGATAGAAGAATCAGCCTCTATCCAGTTAGTTACTACATGCCATTTTTTACCATCCCAAGTATGTATCTTGGCAAATCTAGAGCCTTCATGATCAAAACAAGAAGTTGATATCGGATTGATCAAAGAAGACAATTTGAGTGCTTTTAGTTTTTTATCATCCAGACTCAAGTTTTCTAAACCCCAACGAATCTGCTCTCCAGTCATCACTTTACCTTTGCCAAAGCGTTCTTGAGCTCTGCGTACCCCCTCGACAGCTAAAGCCGCACTTACCAACCCTCGGTTGTACAATGCAGTACCGATTTCGTCAGCTGGACCACTAGCATTTTTAGTGTCATGAACATATTTTGTAACATCCCCTAACAAGGTACCCAACTCGCCAGTCGCCACCAATCCATTATACCCCTTGGCTAAATCACCCAAATCTTTAACATCTGGCTCTGCCGCCGACCACCAAACACCGTACATCTTTTCTCGTGGATAACCCGTATTTACTGCTTCTTTAAGAGCGGCCGAATTCATGACTCCCCAACCCCACAGCAATACATAATCAGGTCGTGATTGACGCACTTGCAACCAAGTTGATTTCTGCTCTATCCCAGGAGCTGTCACTGGCAACAAACTCAGATCAAAACCTTGAATCTTGGAGCGTTCTTGCAACAACGGAATGGGCTCCTTACCGTAAGGACTGTCGTGATATACCAAAGCAATTTTTTTACCGGTTAGTTTTCCTCCCTCTAACTTTGTAATGTGTTGCATGATGATATCAGCGGCGGCCCAATAGGTACCCAGCAAAGGGAAATTCCACTTAAAAACACCTCCATCACTAGATTCTGATCGACCATAGCCAGAGGTAATCAACGAATTTTTATCGGAAGGCGCTTTTTCAGTCAAAGCAAAAGTTATCCCGGTTGACAAGGGTTGAAAAATACTCCCACCTGCCGTACCCTTACCTTTTAGTCTTTCATAGCACTCTACTCCTCTAGCGGTATCATAAGCTGTATCACATTCTTCAAAAGCAATGGTAATACCATTGATACCCTTATCCCGTGCATTGATGAGTTTTAAATAATCCACATAACCATTGGCCCACGGAATGCCATTCGGTGCGTATGCTCCAGACCTATAGGGTAACACGGGAAAAAATTGCTCCTTAGCAGTCTGTGCATAACTAGAGCTAAGCAACCCTGAAGAAGTGAGCGCAATACTAGCTATTAGCAAAAGTTTTTTTAGCATCATAATACTTCAAAATAAAAACAACAAGATAAGTCAATACGGAAACGGCCAAATTCGCAGTTTCTGTTTAGCAATACTCCATAATCGTGCTAAGCCGTGAGGCTCAACAATCAAGAACCAAATGATGAGTACACCAAAAATCATGGTCTCAATATGGGTAATGGTGGCTGTATCAATGTCCCAGCCAGTCAATCCACTCAACAAAAATAGGAATCGATTTAAAAATATGGGCAATAACACGATAAAAAATGCTCCCAGCAAACTCCCTAAAATCGAACCCATCCCACCAATTATAACCATAAACAATAAACTAAACGACCTATCGATAGAAAACGCCGCTGGTTCCCATGATCCCAAATAGATAAATCCCCAAAGTGCGCCCGCCACACCGACGATATACGAACTGATAGCAAAAGCACTTAGCTTCGCATAAACCGGTCTAATTCCAATAACCGCCGCGGCTACATCCATATCACGAATCGCCATCCATTCTCTCCCTATTGCACTACGCACCAAATTCTTCGCTAAAAGTCCGAATACGATCAAGAATATCAAACAAAACCAATATTTAGCTTCTGGACCTTGAATAGGTATATTAAAAACCGATAGTTCAGAAACTGAAACCGTTCCAGACGCAGAGTTGTTGGTCAACCACTTAATACGCAGAAAAGCCCAATCGCAAAAAAATTGTGCAGCCAAAGTGGCGACTGCCAAATACAAGCCTTTAACC
>JASGCH010000143.1 GCA_030054245.1 Gammaproteobacteria bacterium
CTTTGGTAACTCGTCTGAGTTGGTGCAAAGGTCGCAATTAACCTATAATAGCACTTATTATCCGACCCAAGACTGCACAGTGGTTTGACAAATGACTGCGCTATGCACGGCTCCTTGGGATGAACGCCTAGTCCATGGGTTCAGAGACCAAGGTAGGTTTGTCATGCTGGCTAGTCGTTGGAGATCGTGCAATAATCAACCTGCTCATTTTCAGAATGCCTAAAACTATACCAAAGTCCCCCCCCATCTCCAGTCCGAGTTATCGTGGTTATACTCGCCTTATTTTTGCCTCTCGTTGGTTACAAGCCCCTTTGTATTTGGGATTGATTGTTGCACAAATGGTTTATGTCTGGCAATTTTGGTATGAACTCGTACATCTGATTCAGTTGATGCTAGAATCTGGAATGCAGTCAGAGACGCAGATTATGCTGATTGTTTTGGGTTTGATCGATGTCGTCATGATTTCAAACTTGTTGGTCATGGTTATTGTAGGTGGTTGGGAAACTTTTGTGTCTCGACTTGAGTTGTCAGATCATCCAGACGAGCCAGAGTGGTTGTCACATGTCAATGCGGGGGTACTCAAAGTTAAATTGGCTACAGCCATCATCGGTATATCGTCCATACACCTGCTTAAAACCTTTATCAATGCGCCTTCTATGGACGACAAAACTTTACTTTGGCAAACCGTGATTCATGCTACTTTTGTGTTTTCTGCCTTGGCTATCGCCTACACCGAGAAATTGTTGGCTCCCACCCATCATTAGTGAAGTGCATTTATGGTACACCTACTTCAAATACTCCGGATTTTTCAGTACGGTAACCGGTATGGGCCGAAATTGATTGGGATTTGGCTCCTATTGCTGAACCTAAGCCATGGCATCGCTCAAGAGAGTTGTACATTACCTGAGGTCATAGAAGAGCCTGTACTCACCAAGCCGGATCGCATCAACCCGAAGCGTTTTGACTCGTATATTTTGGCGATTTCGTGGTCCCCAGAATATTGTCATTTCATCAGTGAGAGTGGTAGAGATAAACTTGGTCAATTTCAATGTGGCTTGAATCGTTTTGGTTGGGTGGTTCATGGCTTATGGCCTCAAAACAGCCAAGTGGATAAGGTACGCGATCAGCCTCGATACTGCCAAATGCCATCCAAAGTTCCGAATGAACTCATCCGACAAATGCTTTGCACCATGCCACAAGAAAAATTGATTGTTGACCAGTGGAATAAACACGGCTCTTGTAGTGGAATGCAAGCTAAGGAATACTTTTTGCGTATCCAAGACTTGTGGGGGAAAATAGTCAAGCCATCCATCCAGCCTGCTAAGGTCCATAGCCTAGGTGAGGTGCGCGCGCTGTGGCGTCAATACAATCCGCAAATGTCTGCTCATTCGATCAACCCTATTGTTAAAAATGGCTATTTGCAAGAGGTGCATATTTGTTTGAATAAAGATTTCGAGTTTCAAAGTTGCGAGCGCTTACAGGCAGATAGGGGGCTTAAGGTACGGCAATAAAAAAGACTGTTGCTCCCCCGGCTACGCCGCGGTTGTCAAATGACTGCGTTATGCGGTACCCACCGGTCCAATAGTCTTTTCTATCAATCGCTTAGGGCTTTGACGCAATGTTCAAAATCAGCGCCTCTTTGATAAAAATCTTGGTATTGGTTGTAAGAAGCCGCCCCGGGTGAAAACAAACAAACCCCCCCATTGGGCATACTCAGGCTGGCTTTGACCACGGCATCTGCCACCGTATCTACCTTGTGTAGGAGTAAAGGGTTGTATCGGTGGTTTTGGAGTTCGTCCACCAGTCGCCAGCCGGTGCTAGGTAGGGCTAAGATGAAGTAGTAGGGGTTCTCGGTTAAGTAATGGATTAAATCCGTTAAATCGATATTCCTATCATACCCTCCCACGATCAAGCATTGCAAAGAATGGCTGTCTTGATAAGTCTGTAAAGCACTTAGGGTACTTTGAGGTATCGTCGAGGCACTGTCATTGATCCAGCGGATTTGTCGGTAAATACCTAACTCTTGTAAGCGAATGGGCAAGCCTGGCCAGGTTTGTAAAACTTCTTCTAGGTCACTGGGAGTTCCCCCAAAGGCTTGTGCGATAGCCAAGGCGGCACAAGCGTTTTGCCGGTTGTGCATGCCTTTAAGAATACATTCTTGGTCTGAGAAAAGTCGCTCTTGGTCATCCCAAAAATAACCCGCGTGAAAGTGAAGGCCAGTTGGCAGGTTGGTAGGCGTCAAACTTTTGCCCAAATAAAGCTCAGGGAAGTAGGGGTGAGGCTGACGGCAGTCTATGAAGCCAAAATCAGCATTGTGTTGGGAGGAGAGGATGCGTAATTTGGCGTTTTTATAATGCTCAAAGCTACCATGATAATTCAAGTGTTCTGGATAGATGGGACCCAAGTAGGCACACGAGGGTCCCATGCCAGCCGATAATAAATCACATTGATAACTGGATAATTCCATGACAACCACCGGCCTGTGTTGTTGAATCGATTCAAGTGCCGATAATGCCGGAATCCCAATATTGCCTACCAATAAATTGTCGATCTTGGCTTGCAACAAGATTTTATGTACCAACGATGAAAGGGTGCTTTTGCCCTTGCTGGCGGTAATGCCGATGGTGGCAATGCCCATTTGTCGCATTTCGGTTAAAAAAACAGCCGTGGCGGTGGTGTAGGTTAGGCAGTTTGGTTCCAATAATAGACGCAAGGGGTGGTGAGGTGGGAAACCCGGGGAGAGTACGATCACCCGATCGTGTAAGGCTTGTGGCTGAATCTTCTCTTGAGCCATGTAACGGAGTCCGTCTGGTAATGGGTCTAAGGGCTGATCTGCAAACACCCAGATTTCGTGTGTATATCCGCGCTGGCGTAACAAGTCTATGAGCGATTTACCTTCTTTGCCGTAGCCTAGAACGCCTATTTTATGGCTGAGTAAGTCAATAATAAGCATAGATTTGCGGTAACCAAGTAGGTGGTAGGAAGTGTTGGTGGGTCGGGGTTAAATGCTTTTGCCATTGATCCCTAAAGTCTTCAGAGACGCAGGCTTCGGGGTATGTTTGGGCGACTTCCCAAGCCATGCCCGAGAGTCTTTGTTGCTGGTATAGCATGGTAAAACATAATTTACTTTCCATAAAAGTACCTACGCAATCCCATGGCTTCATGGTTCCTAAGCCTAATAAGTTTAACAGAGTGGTTTGGTTTTGAGGATTTTCCAAAAAATCTGCCAAAAAAATGTGTCTATATGCTTCATCGGTTAAATGAGGCTTGAGAAGCAAAGCCGTGAAAACACATTTGGCACACCTGCCACACCAACGCTGGTTTAGTCCCTGAGGATGGAGTTTAAAATTCCCATTGCATGAAGAAAAGGCTGGGTGTAAATCAGGTAACTGCGCAAACAATTTAGCGATATGGATTTCGCTGAGTGGACGCAATAAGCTAAAATAGCTCGGCCCCCCCCCTAAATTGCGCCGACACCATTGTTGAAACAAATCTTCAAAATGTGATCCTTTACTCCATTGGTGGTTGATGGTGGTGCCGGCCAGCTCTACATTGCCCTCATCGGCACCTCTTTCGTTGCCAGCAATCACATAGTTACAACCTAATAAATAGGCGACTAAGGTACTGACAAAGGCAATACACGCGGATATAGGAATGTGCCCATTCCTAGCATCGGGTAATTGAAACAACGCTGGGTCTAGCGTGCGCTTGACTTGAATATAAGGAAGTCCTGCCGATTCAGCCGTTTTAGCCGCCCAAAAATTGTCTCCCAAAGAAAAACCGATACATGAATTGGAAACATGTTTGGCAATGGAGCAAACCACTGCACTATCTTTTCCACCCCCCATGAGAACCATGATTTTAGGCTCCATATGAGTTTTTATAGAGCCTACCTCGAACCTCTGAGCTTGGGTGGTTTGGGTAGTTTGGGTCGGAAATTGAAGGTGCTGAGGAAGGGGTAAGTTATTTCTAAAATAAAATTCCCCTAGGCCTACAGAATAGAGTTCTTGCCAAAATACGGCATCGAGCGGAGATACAGGGGAGGCGACTATGGTTTCGGGAAGATAAGTTTTGTAATACGACAAACCTAAGACTTTATGGCAAGCGTCGAGTAATTTGGCTAGGTTCTGATCTTGGGGGTTCGGTGGCGGAACGGTAGGGGGTAACTCAAGGCATTCACAAAAGTCTAAAGGAGGTAGATGGTTAGCGCTTAGGGTATAAAAAAACTTTATTTTTTGACCTTCTAATTGATAGTCCTTAAAAATAAACCGCTCATACTTTTTGCGAGTTTGGGTTGGCATAGCAAAATTTTACACTAGCTTTGAAATGAATTCATGGAGACTTTTGTAGCATCGGCTGGTGCCGCTCGACGAGCTACCAAAGTACAAGGCTTGAGCGCC